>NZ_CANMGY010000008.1 GCF_947497555.1 uncultured Umboniibacter sp. | reverse complement strand
CACGTGGCATATTTCTACCTCACTTCTATGGTTCTTAATTTACCATAAAAAGTGTCTAGAGTTCTCAGGCCTTATCACCTTCGTAAAGGCTTATGGAGTAGCAATTAACTTGTTTCCCTGACTCTCCAGTTCTAGGGATTTGAATAGGACATAGTTTATTTAACAGCCTACTCAAAATCCATTTCGTAGCTTTATTCATGCGACCTCAAGTTGATAGTACGTGTAACGCCTGCCACAACGGCTGTTTAAATGCGTCAGCATTTTAACAGTCCTGTTGCTGGCAGTTGTTAAAATTAAGCTGGTTATTACGCAGCTATTTTTCATTGAACATGGGAGCTATAGTTGCGGATGAATAAAAAATAATTAGCATGAAATAGCCAATGCCTGGCTCTGCATTGCCTCCGCCTGCTCCGAACCTACCTGCCATACGGGCAAAATTTTCGATATAACTCAACCCTGCTAAACAAGCTACGAATGCAAGCAATAGCCCTAAGATTGATGCTGGTAAGTACCAAGATTTTAAGCTCACGATCTTACCATTAAGGGCGAGAATTGAAGTAACTAATAAATAAATAGGTGTTAGAAATAATAAATATGTAATGCCACCTATATGACTTATATTTACAAGAAGATTCCCTTTTGTTGTTATCGGCAACAATGCTGCGATTAATGTGAATATTGCACAAATTAGTATAGTTATATTAATTGTTTTCATTCTACATTCCTTGTTTAAGTTGGATTAAAAATTTAACTATTCATTTATACGGAAATATTTCCGTATAAATCACTGTGACGTGACTTAGCAAGCACTCTCGCTCACCAGTCTCCAACTTATCTCACTACTTGAACCCAATAATCAGATCAAACCGCTGCAGCACCTTGCTCGCTTTGAGCATCTTGAATAAACCGCTCTTTAGACTCCGCGTAAACAATTATCTGCTAGTACTCGGTATATTTCTTGGATGAACCTTTCACCAACTCAGCGGGATACTTGGCGGCGTTCTTAACAATCTTCTTCTCAATAATGGTCTTGGGGTCAAGGTCAAGCCGGTCAGCCGGTCAGCCGGTAAGAAGAGAGAAGGTAAGTACATCAGCTAGCTCGTCGGCCAACTTTTCGCGATCAATGGTTGCAATCTCTTCATCCGTGTTCTTCCAGAGGAAGAGTCCACTCAGCGTTCCTTGCTTGGTGTTTAGTCAACTAATTTATCGCATAACTACCCGTTTGGGTAGGGGGTAAATAAATAACTATTGATTAGACAGCTAGTTTTGTAAGAACATCCTTATTATCTGTTTTAGGAGATTGAGGGGTTTTAGATGTCGCAACGCAAGGATCCTGGGGTGCTAGATATACTCGTGAGATACCCCTGGTGGGTGAGTGTTTTAGTTTCACTAACGATGTACGGTTTTCTAGCGTATCTACTGCCGTGGATCCCGTTTTCGAATCCAATTCTTCAGGGGCTGGCAAATGTATTTTCAACCGGTGCCTGGATCATTGCCTTAGTCTTGTTGCTCCCCGCGATGGTTGGGCCGATTATTCGTCATAGAAAGCGAAAGCTCCTAGCAACGCAGCAGGGGCTCCAAAGTATCCGTGCGCTATCGTGGCGACAATTCGAAGTACTCATCGCCGAGATATTTCGCCGAAAAGGGTATCAGGTTATGGAGAATGAGCATGAGGGCCCCGATGGTGGAATCGATATTCGTCTGAGAAAGGACGGAGCACTTCATCTCGTCCAATGTAAACATTGGAAGAAGTATAAGGTCGGGGTTGCGATTATCCGAGAAATGTACGGAGTGATGGTTGCTGAGCAGGCAGTGAGTATGACAGTAGTAACGTCAGGTATGTTCACTCACGACGCAATGGATTTCGCGGCAGATAAGCCCATTGACTTGATTGATGGAGTGGCCTTGAACAAGTGGATGAAAGAGGCTCAGGGCGTTGTAGATAAAACTGAGGTTCCAACTACGAGCTCAGCGTCCAATAACGGTAAATTAGAGCAAGCTACGCTAATGTCGGGCGATAGTCCCGAAGCTCAAGCAGGGCAGCCCTGTCCGAAGTGTGGGGCAGACTGAGTACTGCGCACGGCGACCAAAGGCACCTATGAGGGTAAAAAGTTCTTTGGTTGCTCTGCCTTCCCGAGTTGCCGGCACATTCAAAACATAGTGCAGTAGAGCGAAGTTGATTTAGACCATGTGTTTGCAGAGCCTAGTAATCGATTGAGTGCTAGGCCAGCCTCAACCCACCACCTAAAACCAATAACCCACCGATAGATCAACCATCGCGTTATACGCCAACGTATCACCCGGATAACTAATGACCTGCGACTTTATCCCCACACCTACGGAAATCGACTGATTAAAGCGAACACCCACTTCGGTAAAAATTTCGCCTAAGGCACGATATTCGGAGTCATCTATATCTCTATACTGAAAGCGCGCCGCGCCCGCTCCGAGACCCAAAATTAGGTAAAAGTTCATGTCTCTAGAGATGTGTCCGTCATACTTCGCCGCATAACCCACTGACAGGTTTGAATAGCGGAGGTCGCCCTGTTTCGCCTCATCTCTCACCTTATGGGAAGAGATCGCCGCGTAAAAGGGCAAGCCCGAAGCATTGATATATCTAGCCGTAAGACCATCACCAAATTCGAAGTCATACTTAGTGGAAGCGGGGCCCGTATAGAAACGGTTATCTTCATCCTTATCGGTCTTCATCTTGGAGTAGGGTGAAGCAACAATGGAGATCAGTGCGTCGTGATTATCGGCGGCTAAAACAAGTGGCGAGTAGGTGCTATCATTAAGATGATAAGGCAACAGAATCCTTTCATGAATAGATATTCCTTGGGCTTGTTATTTTTTATTAGGGAGTTTTGGTTGTTTTTATTAAGGTGATTTGTGTGGTTTTGAAGTCTATCGGCATTGGGTTGAGGTGTCTAATACAAAATCTCGCCAACTAGTTGAACTGGAGGCTGGTGACAATGCTAGTCGCGAGCTGCTTTCGTTCGTTGTGCTAAAAGTCCGACGCAGTTTATTGTCATGAACTGAGATAAATCGTAAAGTTGTATGGTCAATTTAACTCTCAACAGGGATGTGTTTAGTTTATGCAGTATGACGGCTCCATTCTGGATTGGAACGACGATAAAGGCTTCGGTTTCATTTCCTCCCCTTCGTTTGAAAGCAAAGTATTCTTCCATATTAAATCTGTAAAACAGCGCAACCGGCGGCCCAGCGTGGGCGACTCGGTAGTTTTTCAGACGTTGAAGGATACCCAAGGTAGAAATAATGCAGTGGTTGTTAGTCTGCTCAATAGCACTTCCGACAACACAGTCGCGACAACAAGGTCTAGTGCAAAAATCAGACCAGCTAATGCTAAGGCAACCTCTCGCCGGCCTTCAAATATTAATCGCAGCAGAGCAACAGGCAAAAGCCCCAAGGCTAAGCGCGGTGGTTCACCTTTAGGCTGGCTACTATTTATTTGCTACTGGGTTGCGCTCAGCGCGGTGGCCATTATGAATCCGACACTATTTTTGCCGTTAGTATACCTCGCGGCAATCAGTGTGGTGACCTACTTGGTGTATGCCCTAGACAAGCAAGCGGCTCGTAATAATCAGTACCGCGTTAGTGAGTCGCACCTGCATTTATTGAGTTTGATAGGTGGGTGGTCGGGTGCTTTAGTCGCTCACTATCGGTTACGGCATAAATCGGTTAAAACGGAGTTCCGAATCGTATTTTGGATAACGGTCATTATGAATTCGGCGCTTACCGTGGCCGCGATTAAATCGGGTGTAGCGGAACAATTTATCAATTCGATGTGACCGCCGTTGCGTTAACCATCACTTGAAGTGAGTACATCAACCAACACCTACTCTTGGCCTATCTCCCGACACGTGTCGCTTTGTAACGAGCGAAGTACCGTTGATAACGTTGATAACGTTGAGGCGTTTGTTTTCGACGTGATTACGTTGGAATATTGTAGGGTAAGCGTTATTCATTTACATCACTCCGAGCAGCCGAGAGTTACTGATGTAGTTGATGAGATCAAGCTTTGCCTGGCGAAGGCTCTTCAAAGACGACTGGCTTTGCCGAGCCTGCTCAGGACAGGATTGACGCTCTCAAACACGTTAATAGCCTAGAACCACAAACGTTACGACAGCGCCAACCACAATCCCGGCGAGGCCACTGATCATCACAACCGCAAAGGTACTTTTCTCGCTGTGAGTTGTGATCGGTTGCGACTTCAAGAACAGCTTAGTACGTTCAATTTCAAACACCGAAGCGAGTGCCGATGTGGTTTCCTGTGACGCCACACCTTCTCGCTCAACGCGTTGAATTGTTCGGGTACTTAAGCCGCAGATTTCAGCTAGCTCTGCTTGAGTGTGACCGCGCTCTTCACGAATCGACTTAATGAGTGAACCGTTGAGAAACATTATTCACCCCCCAATCACACTTCGAATAAAAAATGCAATCGAGGCACCGGCGCTGCAACCCCAAACGAATTGCCAGAAGAGTTTCGCCGTGGAAACAAACTGACTTGATTGGCTCGAAATTAACTCATCGTGTTGCCATAGCTCGGCGTCAAGGCGCGAGGTGAATATATGAAAGGGACGGGTGAATCCTGATTTGAGTTTGACGGTGGTACCGCCGACGTCGAATTCGTGGGTGTTGAATATTCCCCAGCCAATTCGATTAATCACGAGATCATCGTTAACCCAAATGCGCTCTCGTCCAGAAAGTGCGCTGCTGTGGTGGGTGATTTGTTGGCCATTAAGTTCGAAAAAGAACCACCATCCGTTTCGATAGTTGGGCTTAATATCGTCGTTCATCATTCTCTTAGTCATGAGTTATCCTCGTTCATAGTGCAACAATTTGAGTGTGAGTGCCAACAGGTTGGCGGTGCTGAACTATGGGCTGTGGAGGACGTTTGATCGACGACAGCGGTGCGACTGGCGCATTGCTGTCGTGAGTTTGTGCTTAGCGAGCGAGACAAATAGTCTGAGATAAGGAAAAGTAAACCAGCAACACATTGTTGCCATGCGCCCCTTGGAGAATTGCTCGGCGAAACGTACGCGTCAAAGAGATGTTGTTTTGACCCTTACGTGGCGTCGATGAACCACCCCAAGAACTAACTTGTGAGCTCACTAAAGCCGCGGCAGCCACATTCCCATTGTGGCACCAAACACCCCAAGGATGATCACCAGCGTCAGCAAGATGATCCCCACCGCGGTGAAAAGCTTCTGCTGTGGCGTCCCGTTAGCGTGAGCTCGTAGGTACACCTCTAAAAACAGCAGCGGCAGCACATACACGGTGGTGTATAAAACCGTTAGGAATGGGCCCGTAAACGAACGCGGATCAAAACCAACGGGCTCGCCGTGGAAGGTTAGCCAGGCCATCAAGCCCACGCGAAATAACCAGACGCCACTCACCGCAATGAACAACCGCAGCGCCCAGCGGCGATGTGCAGCAAACTGACGGCGGCGGGCATGTTCAAACGCCAAGATCGCGCAGACCATGATAATCAATGCGTTAATCATGATGGTGGTGTGACCTATGGTACTGCCTACAATCTTATCGGAGCGAGTGAGGATCATGAACGCACCGCTCAAGCTCATGATGAAGGCCACCAGAATATACAGGCGGCCATTCCAGCGGTGCAGCGCCGGAAGCTTTTGGCGGATAATGGGGATCAGCTGCATTAAACCCCCAATAGTAATGATCGCCGCGAAAATCATGTGGGCGACTACGGCAATGTTGCCCCACAGATCGCCCTCGATATAGCCCGCCGGCATGATACTGTTAAAGTGCTCAATGTCCTGGTTGAAGGTGGCGGTGTAATAAAACGCCACGATGTAATAGGCGAAGATAGCCTGGCCGACTAACACGGCGGCAAACCAAAACTTCGCGGCGTTGGTAATGGCGCTACGGGCAAATGCGTCGGATAGCCCTTTGCGGTGGTGAGAAGATTGCGCTGTCATAATATCTAAATCCTTAACTACCTTTTTGTTTAGCTGCTCCAGCTACGGTTCTGAATCCTGAGCGGTGTTCACGTTCGCCTAAATCGCGAATCAAGACTGCAATGCCCAAGCCCTGTCGTAGGCGAATTTTGGCGTGCTGTGTTAGTATTCGCTTAGCCCGCTAAACCACTTTGCAAGCCAGTCTGTAGGCGAGTGTGTAAACGAGTGGGTAAGCGAGTGTTAGTAGTATCGCCAGCGATACCCTCAATGCTTGCTGTTTTGGAAAAAGACGATTAATTGTGTAAAAAAGTGCAAAGTTAGGACCAATTTATGTGGACTCAGAACGTCATACACTACCTTCGAGCGTTCCCAGTTACGGACACCCCAGTAACGGGCGAAGAGTCAGTATTCGGTGCGCTGCGTTCACAACTTCAGCGTATGGAGCCGCTCCGGCTCATCTGGTGGCTGTTGGTCTTGGTGATTACAGCCTCAACCTTTGCTCGCTTTACGGAAGATTCATCTTGGCTAGTGCACTCCTTACTGGTCATTGCCGGGTCCGGTGGCTGTGCGTGGGTTTGGTTTCTCAGTCGTTTACTGTTTCGAAGCAAGGCGGATATTACTGCCGGAGCAATTGTGTTAGTCCCGGTTGTGATGGGGGTGGAAGCTGCGGCGCATTTAATATCTCCGCTCAGTGGCGGCATAGTTGGGGCTGAAACGGCACGGGTGGTAACGAATGCCTCCTCATTCATCTGTATCACCGCTATCGCCTTTACCTTCAGCGAGCCCTTGCAGGGTCTCGCGAATATTCGTTCAACGAATGAACGCCGATTTCGTTTAGCCTTTGTCACTTGCGTGTCGCTGTTAGTGGTGTTGACCATACTCTGGGTCGCCGGAGCGGCCACGGATTCCTTCGCCGCCCAATGGCGCACTCACATTCTCACCGTTTGCGGAGTGTTCGCGCTGGTGGGGAGTCGGTTGGCGGTTGAATATCGTCTTAAGCATCCGCTTTCGGGAAAAAAGGCAGCGCCAACAACAGCTACCCCAATAAAAGATGATTCAATGGAGCTGGCGAAGCGCATTCAGGAGGCGCTCAACGATGATGCCTTACTGACCACGCCCAACCTGAAGGTCGCGGAGTTTGCTGAGCGTATCAATGAACAGGAATATAAAGTCACCCGCTGTCTAACGGGTCAACTTCAGTACCGTAACTTTAATCAGTTCCTCAATCACCATCGGGTGGAGCGAGCGAAGCGATTACTGGTAGCTCCCAATCATGCTCATCAAAGTATTTCGACCATCGCCTTTGACTGTGGCTATAACTCCATCGGCCCCTTTAATCGGGCATTCAAGGAGCTGACGGGATTTACCCCTAAAGCCTATCGGGATAGTCAATCTCGCAGTGCTTCCGTGTAACCATAAACTCAACACACAGCAGTTGCTGGTGAGTATTCCGAGCATCACTACAAGGTGGTGGAGCACTACTTTCCCACTCCCCTACAGGAATTTGGGCAAGGGCCTAACGCGAACCTCCGCGTTAGCGCCCTAGTTAACGTCCTGTTACGACACACGCTTTCTGAATCTACTTACTCAAATGGCGGGCTTACGCAGGTTAAACAGTCTATACAGCGCCGGTAACACAACGAGGGTCAGTAGCGTTGAGGAGATAATTCCGCCAATCACGACCGTTGCTAGCGGGCGCTGCACTTCGGCGCCAATATCCGTATTAAGTGCCATCGGGATAAAACCGAGGCTAGCCACTAAAGCCGTCATCAATACCGGGCGTAGTCGCGTTGCCGCACCTTCAATGATGGCAGCATCAATACTCATACCCTGTTGCTGCAGCGTGCGAATAAAGCTCACCATCACCAAACCGTTGAGCACGGCCACGCCGGATAGCGCAATGAACCCCACACCGGCCGAAATCGACAGCGGAATATCCCGCAGCCAAAGTGCCAAGATGCCACCGGTTAGCGCGAGTGGAATCCCACTGAAGATAACCAATGCCGTGCGTGTGGAGTTAAAAGCAAGCATCAAAATAGCAAAAATTATTGCCAGCGTTAGTGGTACCACCCAGGCAAGGCGCGTGGTCGCCGATTCGAGTTGCTGAAAGGTACCATCGTAATTCAGCCAGTAACCCGCGGGGATATCCACGTTGGTACTGATGTTATCGCGGGCTTCGGCTACAAATGACCCCAGATCCCGATCACGCACATTAGCGGTAATGACAATACGACGTTTGCCATTCTCACGGCTGATTTGCGCAGGCGTTGAGGTGATCTCAAGTGTTGCTACTTCCTGAAGTGGGACATAACCGCCATCGGGACGGGTCAGCGGAAGCATTCCGAGTTGGTCGAGTTGGAGTCGAACCTCGTCACTGAGTCGAATCACCAGATCAAAACGGCGGTCACCTTCGAATACCTGACCAACCACCTGACCACCAATGGTCGCGGCAACAAAGTCCTGAAGGTCGTTAACGCTAAGCCCGTAGCGAGCCAACTGACTGCGTTTTGGGTTTATCGAAAGCAGCGGCAGACCTGTAACAGCTTCCACGCGAATGTCCGTCGCGCCAGCGGTCGCCGCGAGTTGTGCTTCGATATCATTGGCGGTTGCCAAGAGTTGCTCAAGGTCGTCACCGAATACTTTAATACCGATATCCGAGCGTACCCCCGAAATCAGTTCGTTAAAACGCATTTGGATGGGCTGAGTGAACTCATAGTTGTTGCCGGGAACACCGGCCGCCACAGTTTCAATATGGCTAATCAACTGTGCCTTGGGTAGTTCTGGATTCGGCCACTGCTCGCGTGGCTTCAAGCGAAGAAAGGTATCAGTGACATTGGGGGGCATGGGGTCAGTGGCCACATCGGCCGTGCCAATACGTGTGAATACCCGTTCAACTTCGGGAACCTTGAGTAGCTCCCGTTCCAACAGCTGTTGCATCGCGATTGACTGGCTCAGACTGGTGCCTGGAATACGCATGGCATGCATGGTGATATCGCCTTCGTCCAGCTGCGGCACAAATTCAGAGCCTAAGGTGCTAGCCAGCATTACCGCGGCAACAACTGCAGCTGAGGCCAGTGAAACAATCAAAATACGTCCCTTTAGCACCCAGCCAAGTAGCGCGTGATAGCCTGCCTTAAAACGGGAATAAGTGGAGTATTCTTTATCAACGACTCTATTTCCCATAAAGAGTGCAACAGCGGCGGGAACGAAGGTGACCGACAAAATAATGGCGGCAATCAGCGCCAGAATTACCGTGATGGCCATAGGGTGGAACATCTTCCCTTCAACCCCATCAAGGGCAAAAATCGGGATATACACCACGGTGATAATCACCACGCCGAATAGCGCCGGATGAATTACTTCGGTGGTCGCTTCGTAGACCACCTTTAGTCGTTCGTTGAGGGGCAGTCGGGTATTGGCTGCAAGCGCCTGATTCGACTGAGATAAACGCCGGACACAGTTCTCCACAATAATCACGGCTCCGTCCACAATCAGACCAAAGTCCAACGCGCCCAAGCTCATGAGGTTAGCGGAAATCCCCATTTCAACCATGCCGAACAGGGTGGCTAACATCGAGAGAGGAATCACGGCGGCGGTAATCAGTGCCGCACGTAAATTACCGAGCAAGGTGAACAACACGGCGATCACCAGCAGGGCGCCTAACATCAGATTGTGCTGAACAGTACTAATGGTTTGCTCTACAAGCTCGGTGCGGTTGTACACTACTTTTATGGACACGCCATTCGGGAGTGAAGTCTGAATATCCGCAACGCGGTCACTGAGGTCGCTCGCTACCTGCTTTGCGTTTTCGTTCAGTAACATCAGGACAATGCCCATTACTGTTTCAGTGCCGTTCGTCGTGGCAGCACCCGAACGTAACTCTTCGCCAATGTGGACTGATGCGATGTCGTCAATTTGCAGTGGAATGCTGTCATGGGTAGACACGTTAATCGAACCGATTGCTGCGATATCATTTAACTGACCAGGAGAGCGAACCAACAACTGTTGGCCATTATGCTCCACAAAGCCCGCGCCACGGTTGCTGTTGTTATCGCGTACCGCATCGGTCAAGTCTGCCAACGACACACCATGTTCTAGCATGCGCTGCGGATTGGGGCTGATTTGATATTGCTTATCGAAACCACCTAGGGTGTTAACTTCAACTACACCGGGGACTTGTGCCAATTGCGGGCGAATAATCCAGTCTTGAATTTCCCTCAACGCCATTGAATTGTAGGGCTGAAGGTTCTTGTCCAAGGCGCCTTCATTGGCTTCGACTACATACATGAAGATTTCGCCAAGGCCCGTCGCTATAGGACCCATCTGCGGTTCCAGCCCTGCGGGAATGGCGCTCTTAATGCTACCAAGTTTCTGATCAACGAGGTTTCGGGCGTCGTAAATGTTGGTACCGTCCTTAAAGATAACGGTAACCTGCGACAGCCCATAGCGCGATAGTGAACGGGTGTACTCCAAATTGGGTAGGCCGTAAAGCGCCGTCTCAATGGGGAAGGTAATTTGTTGTTCAGTTTCCAGCGGTGAGTAGCCCGGCGCCTCGGTGTTGATCTGAATCTGCACGTTGGTGATGTCGGGCACTGCATCAATCGCCAGTCGCTGATAGCCCCATACGCCCAACGCAATACTGAGGAGTGATAGGCCCATAATTAGCGCGCGCTGCGAGATAGCGGCGCGAATGAGTGAATTAATCATAGTGGCTCCCTTAGTGAACGTGCTCGGCGCCCGATTTCTCGGCTTCGGCCTTAAACAGGTAGCTATTGTTAACCACATACTGCTCGTTGATGGCTAATCCAGATACTACTTCGGTGTATTGTGAGTCACTTAGCCCCGTCACAATCGGGCGTGGCTCGAACCTGTCACCCGTTTTCACGAAGACTACCGGCCCACCGTCATGAGTTTGAA
This sequence comes from uncultured Umboniibacter sp., assembly GCF_947497555.1. Taxonomy (NCBI): domain Bacteria; kingdom Pseudomonadati; phylum Pseudomonadota; class Gammaproteobacteria; order Cellvibrionales; family Cellvibrionaceae; genus Umboniibacter; species uncultured Umboniibacter sp. The sequence continues at coordinate 126,363 of NZ_CANMGY010000008.1, read as the reverse complement.
TAGCTCGACTGGCTACGCGAACTGCTACCGATGTTTTACTAATCGCGATGGTCGCCTTCACCAAATCACCAGGCGAGTGGTGTTCGTCATGGTTGTTGAATGGTGCGAGCGCGGTGATGTGTGGTGTATCAATATTCGTGGGCAGGATTTGTTCGATGGTACTTGGGTAATGGTGGTCACCGTCGAATAGATCAACGTCCATGCCCACTTCTACACCTTCGCGCTGACTGTGGAAAAGTTCAAGCTCAGCCACCAATTGATGGGTATTCACGAGGGTGACTAACACCTGAGTTGTTGCCACTTCGCCCACGCTCATGTCGAACTCTTGAACAACACCGTCAAACGGAGCGGTTAGCGCATACGAGCGCAACGTGGTATTTGCTTCAATCATGGCAAGCGTATCGCCTTTGCTTACCTTTTGACCACGCGCCACACTTACGCTGAGTATCACACCAGAATAGCGTGCTTTAAGCTCTGCACGTTGTGATGAAGGCGTGTTCAAGCGCCCGTAGGCACGTGCTTCAGTGCGAATAGCTCCTCCGCTCACAAGCTCAAGAGTTACGCCATTAAGAGCAAGCATCTCATCGCTTAAATGAATCTTGGCTCCATGTTCATCTTGGCCATGTTCGTCAGTACCATGCTCGTCATGGCGGAGATCATTGCTGGCAATGCTGTTGGCGGCAACGGTGAGTAATGCAACAGCGGTGACATTCGTAAATAGGCCGATGAAAGATAGTTTAGTCATGGGTAGCTTCTCCCTGCGGGTGCTCGGTAGTTAGCGAGCTATTAGCGGCGTAAAGCGCCTGCCCGGATAATTGTTCGGTTTTTGAGTGCTGTTGCAGTACGCCACTAGCTGCCTGAATTAAAGCAGCTTGCGCGCTAAATAAGTCCTGTTCGGCTTTTAGCCAATCGCTGTAGCTGTAGTGCCCGCTTTCATAGGCAATGCGGGTTGCTGCCAATGTTTCGCGTCGCAGTGGGACGATGGTTTGCTGCAATGCCTGCGTAGCAACGTAGTAATACTCCCTTAACTGGTAGGCGGTGAGTAACTCAGCACGGAGGGAAATCAACGCACTCTGCCGCGCACTGAGAGCTTCGGTTTCAAACGCCTGCTGAGTAGCATTCACACTTCGGTTACGATCAGCGGAAAAGAGCGGAATCGACATCGAAAAGCCCATCGAGGTGTCGTCAGTCTCTAGGTGTTGAGTAATTCCCGCGCGCCAGCGTAGGTCGCTTGATGCCTGTGCGCTTGCTAGCGCCGTTTGCGCCTGCTGTAATCGAACCTGAGCGCTGAGCGCCTCAATATAGGGTGATTGCTCGGTGCGCTTAAACAATGTTTCAAACGGTTCCATGGCGCGAAAATGATACAAGTCCCCAGCAACAGAGCTGAAGTCAATTTCTGAGCTACCCCAAAGCGCAGTAAGGCTTAGCTGTGTGCTTTTGTAGCGGGCTTGTAGCTCAGTGAGTTCCAGTTGGCGCTGAGCTAATTCGGACTTGGCGCGTAACCAATCTGCTTGAGGTGCTACACCGCGATTAACTCGTTCCTGGGTACGCTCAATATTGAGTCGGAAGAAGGCAATTTGCTGCTCGAGTAACTCTGCTTGTTGCTGCTGCGTTAACAGGGCGATATACACTTGAGTAGCTTGGCCCAGTACATCATAGAGGTGAGCCTGTTGTTGAGCTTCGCCGGCGGCTAGGCGCTGATCGACTTCAGCCACGCGTAAGCTGGGTTTATCCCCTAGCTCGATAACGGATGATAGAGAGACCATAAGCTCTGCGTTATCAAAACTGTTGTAATCTCCGGTACCCAGCACGTTATCGGCACCGACTGTCACCGATAGAGGTTGGGATAGCGCGGCGGTATCACGCTGGGCCAAAATAGCCTCTTGGCGCCAGTGGTAGCGAACGAGGTCGGGGTTATTCTGGATTATGCGTTGTGCAACCTGCTCTAGGTTGAGTATGTTTGCCCTAGCGGGCGTAGAGATTACTAGGGTAATGAACCCAAGTATCAGCAGGCCATAGCACAGCACTGCGCTTGATCGACCGCACTGCGACAGCCGTAACAAAGAGAATCTATTCATGATAATTTGATGCCTAAAAAAATTATGTCACACACGCCAACGAACTGATGGCGAAATACAATCGGTGGAATTTAGGCTATGGGTGGACGAAGTAATTGGCGAGGCGTCTGGGAGACTAACAGGTAATCAAATTCTATATTTGGGCGAGCAAATTCCGTGGGACTGGGGGTTGATGCCACTTGATAATCACTGTGGCCGCTTTGGCAGTGTTGGCAATTATCGCAACTGTAGCTCGATGAGCCGGCACTTTGACTGAATTCTCCCGCGCAGCAATCGCGTTGCGCTGCACTGAAGAGGCTACTCTCGCTACTGGCCTCAACTTTACTCGCAACAAAATTATAGGATTCGGATTCTTCTAAAGCAGGCACTAACAGGTTCGCCACGATAAGTAGCGTTACCATTACGATCTTTCGAAGCCATGGCTGTTGGAAGAATTTCACATTGAGGTCCTTTACTGTGAATCTAGATGGTAGGATGTTATTTACGTTCAGTCAATAGGGGGTTGTGGTAGTTTAACCATCGCGATGGTAGCTCCCAATCATGCTCATCAAAGTATTTCGACCATTGCCTTTGATTGTGGCTATAACTCCATCGGCCCCTTCAATAGGGCATTTAAGGAGCTTACGGGTTTTACCCCGAAAGCCTATCGGGAGAGTCAATCTCGCTCCGCTTGAATGACCTTTGAGTAACAAACCCTTTCAAAAAACGGCCGCAGAGTGCAAAATTCAGTCTACGAAAAAATAAAAACACAATAATGATTACCAATTTCCTGCTGATCGGCGAATAACGATAACAACGGGCTATCCAAGCCTGTGGCCCGCCAACATGATTCAGCGCGAAAATACCTTAGGAGAATCTAAAAAATGACCGACATAGCGGAAGTGAACGAAAAGGTCTCGTTCATTGAACGGGTGGGGAAGAAAATTCCTGATCCAGTCATCATCTTCATGTTCCTATTGGCATTCTGCCTAGTACTCACCGCCATAGTGGGCGGTTTAAGTTTTGAGACGCCAAACGCTGGCGGCGGCTTTACGTCGCACGTGATTAAGGACATGACGGAAACTGAAAACGTCCGTTGGTTGTTCGACAATGCCTTGGTGAGTAACTGGTTGGCATTTGGTAACGGCGTGTTGGGCGTGATTCTTATTGTTATGTTGGGTGTGGGTGTGGCGGAAAGCTCTGGCCTTCTCACCGCTATCATCAAGAAGTTGGGCACTAAACTTCCCGACCGTTTTCTAGCGCCGGCTATTGTCTTCCTTGGCATCATGAGCTCTATTGCCACCGACGCAGGCTACCTGGTACTTATTCCGCTAGCCGGTTTACTGTACGCAGGCTTGGGTAAGAACCCGCTTATTGGTATGGCAGCGGCCTTCGCCGGTGTGTCAGCGGGTTTTAGCGCTAACCTCATTCCCGCCACACCCGTGGATGTGATTATTGGTATGAACGCTCAAGTGTTTGCTGAAGCGCAGGGCGTCCCGTTTGAGCGTGCCGATGGCACACCGCTAACGCCGGCGACCATGCACTACTACTTCATCTTTGCTTCTACCTTCCTCTTAGCAGGCTTGGGCGCCTGGGTGACCAATCGCTTCGTAGCGCCTCGTCTAGAGAAGATGGATTACCAAGTTCCCGAAGACATTAGCATTTCTGACTTTGAAACCACTGCGGAGGAGAGCCGTGGTCTTAAAGCAGCGCTGTTAGGGTTGGTTGTGGCGCTAGGGCTGGTGGCGTTTTTGGCGCTGGGGCCATTGGCTACGTTCACCGATGAAACGGGCCGAACGGTATCGCCTTATCTGAACAACGTGATCCTGCTCATCGCCATGGTGTTTATCATTGTGGGTGTGTCATTCGGTTTCGCTGCGAAGAAGTTCAGCTCCATGATGGATGTGGTGCAAGCCATGGTGGGACAGATGAACACCATGGGCTACATTCTGGTACTCACCTTCTTCTGTTACAACTTCCTAGGGCTATTGGCGCATTCTGGTTTGGGCACTTACGTGACTTATCTGGGAGCGACCTTCCTGCAAATGCTTGGCCTGCAAGAATTCCCTATTCTGCTGATTATTGGTTTCGTGATTACTACGGCGCTGATCAACCTATTCGTGGGCGGCCTAACCTCCAAATGGATGCTATTGGGGCCTATTTTCATCCCAATGCTCTACGCGGTAAACCCAGAGATGACGCCAGATCTGGTTGCGGCGGCATACCGAGTGGCGGATTCATCCACCAACATCATCACGCCAATGATGGCCTACGCGGGTGTTATCTTGGCCTTTATGCGTAAGTACAAGCCAGACCTAAGCTTCGGTGACATGATCTTTATGATGGTGCCTTACTCAGTGGCCTTTATGATTGTCTGGACCACCTTGCTAGTTGTCTTCTTCGCCTTTGGGATTCCGTTAGGTTTCTAAGGTTTAGTGGTGCAGCGGCTTGGCCTTTTTCGTGGTTGAGCTGCTAAAGGGTGCAGGGTAGTGACGAGTGGTTGCTACCCTATCCTACGCACACTGTTAACCTCGTCCTGGGTTAACGCTCGCGACTGCCCAGGCGCCAGCTCGGCGTCCAACACAATCTCACCAATACTCAATCGGTGCAGAGCCGTTACTGGGTTGCGAAACCGCCCAAACATCCGCTTTATCTGATGATACTTTCCTTCCTTTAGCCACACGTCCGCCTGGTATTCGGACACTATTTGCAACTTGGCGGGTTGCGTGACGACGTCCTCAAAGGGGAAGTGCATGCCCTCGGCAAAGGCTTGAACATACCCTTCATCCAGTGGCTTGGCGACACCCACGCGGTAGTGTTTAGCTATCTTATTGTTGGGATGCGCCAGGGCTTCGGACCATCGGCTGTCATTGGTAAAGAGGAGCAACCCAGTGGAGTGAAGGTCCAAGCGCCCGGCAATATGCAGTTCAGCCTTGTGGGGTACGGTGAGTAGATCCAAGGCGGTAGGGTGTTGTGCATCAACGGTGGCGGACACCACGCCATCGGGCTTGTTGAGCATGTAGTAGTAAGGGATATTTGCCTGCAACACCGTACCCTCCACCTCAATACGGGAGAAGCGATTAATACGCAGCGCGCGTTGGCTGACTACTTGCCCATCAACCTGCACCAGGTTGCGCGCCAGTAATAGCCGCACATCATGCTGGTTGAGGGAAAGCTGTTGGCTGAGGAATTTATCCAACCGTTGGGTATCTAGGGGCATGGTCCTCACTGACAGTAGGTGCTTTGGTTGCCGGTGCCATCTGGGCCCAGCCTGTGAGGGCATTTTAGCCCACGGAGAAGAGACTGGCGAGACGCGACTTAACACGGCAGCAACACGATATTGTTGGGCATTCAATTAAGAAGAGATTATCCCTCAAATAGGGCGTTGCTGAGAATTAAATTAGCACCTATAATGTGTATGATTATTTAATTTATGTGTATCATTGAGATGGTTATATGCGTACCAACATAGTGATTGACGATGATTTAATGCTGAGCGCTCTGCAGGCCACTGGTCTGCGCACTAAGCGAGAAGTTGTCGAAGAAGCGCTGAAACTAATTGTTCAACAGCGAAAGCAACAGAGCATTCGTAAGCTTAGAGGAAAGTTAACCTGGGAGGGTAACCTCGATGAGATGCGCGGGGCCACATGATACTGGCAGATTCCAGTGTCTGGATTGATTATCTCAATGGTATTCACTCTCTAGAAACTGAGAGGCTCGATGAGGCTCTGAACGACGATGTGGTGGTGATGGGAGACTTAATACTAGTGGAGATACTCCAGGGTTTTCGAAAGAGCTACGACTATAAATTGGCAAAAGCTAACCTATTACTTCTCGAGCAACATGAAATGCTGGGTACGCCTCAGGCTCTTAGAGCTTCCGAGCATTTCTGTTTTCTTCGGACTAAAGGTATTACGGTACGCAAGACGAATGACATCGTCATCGCGTCCTACTGTATAAACGAGGGTATTCCATTACTCTTTACTGACCGAGATTTCGAACCATTTGTTAAATATTTAGGTTTGAAATCTGTAGTGGCCAGTTAGGTGGGTTAAAAGCATTTGCTAGTACCAAAAACCCACCAATGTTGTCGATTAGCCCCACTGCGCTAGGAAGGCTTCAAACAACCTAGAAACGGTATCTAGCGAGCTGTTTAAACGGTGATCGCCTTCAATCAAGTGGAGGTTTACATTATTACCCGCGGCGTATTTCATGGAGTTCTGATAGGGAATAACTTCATCGGACCAGCCATGCACAATATCAATGTTGTGTGGGTAGAAGTACTCCTGAAGCTCATAGCCGGGGATATACAATGCCGGTGCGAGAAGGAATAGTCCCTTTACCTTAGGAACGTTCGCATTACGGATGGATACGTAACCGCCCATGCTAGAGCCGACTAACAGCACATTATCGTCTACGGTAGGCAAGTATCTGCCGAGGATAGCGGCGCGTTCATCGGCGTCTTGGGTGTGAGAGTAGTCAATGGACTCAACGTCATGGCCAGCTGTTTTGGCAATCTCGGCCAAAGCCTTAATCTTCGAGCCCCAAGGGCCGCTTTCTTTACCGTGAGAAAATATTACTTGCATGAACTAACTCCTGAATCTATTTCTGGGTGCAGCTTATATCAGATCAACGTCTTCTGCCTTAATAATTAGGTAGAATTTGCTGAGACTCGGCATGATTGAAAGTCCAAAAAATGACCGAACGGCTCAGTAAACCTCTTACTTGATTAGCTTAACTTGCCCTGTGTTGATAGCGCCACTGGATTCATACCACTCGTTACACACCCATCATTTTTCGACTCGTGGCAAGAATTGACTTGGATTTTACTCCCCGCATGGTACAACTAAATCTGCCCTGATGAAGTTGTGTGTAAAGAGTGGCTATGAAAATCCTATTGGTTGAAGACAATATTGAAATTGCTACCCAGGTTATCGAGTTCCTAACGGGGTTGGGCTGGGAGGTCGATTTCGCCCGTAATGCTAGTCAGGGCTACGAGTTAGCAGTGGCCGATAGCTTCGATGTCATCCTCTTGGATCTCAACCTCCCCGATGGCGACGGCGTAGATCTCTGTGCGCAGATCAAAGCTAATGCCAGGGTTGAGCCTGCCATTCTCATGGTGACAGCGCGGAATAGTTTTGAGGATAAGGCCCAGGGCTTTAACCACGGCGCTGATGACTATTTGGTGAAACCCTATGACCTGCGCGAGCTTCCACTGCGCTGCCAAGCTTTACTCCGACGCAAACAACTCTATCAGTCCAAGCAGCTTAGTTTGGGCGATCTGTGTATTGATGCCGTCAGCCATGAGGTGACGCGTCAGGACCAACCGCTAAAGTTCACCAAGATTGGCTTTAGTATCCTTCTTCAGTTGGCCAGAGCCTATCCCAAGCCGGTTTCGAAATCCCAGTTGGTGGCGGAGATCTGGCCGGATGAAGTGCCGAACAGTGACCCGCTTAAAGCCCATATCTATGCTCTGCGCCAGGTATTAGATAAACCCTTCGCAACGCCCATGTTAGCTACGGTTCAAAGCTTGGGCTACCGATTAGAGGTCGCCAATGTTTAAAGCTAAAGGCCTACGCGGCTATACTACCGGCTGGTTGGTTTCCTTTACCCTAGTGTCCTCGCTGCTGTTCTTGGCGGTAGGTGTCGTCACCGCCTACATTGTTGAAGATGCCATTATTAGTCGTTTGGTCAACGAGCAGGCCCAGAGTATTGAGACCTCGCTGCAGCGCGGCGAGCAACCCCAGCTCAGCGCTCAGCAGCAGCTCTTTACCAAGGCGAGTGAGCTGCCACCGCAGTGGCGGGAAAGAGTTTTAAGCAGTCGCTATGGCGAGCTGTTTACGGGCACCAATGATCACTACCACTTTCAGCATTTAAGCCTGCGGGATTCACCTCAGGGTATTCGCAATGGCGTACTGCAAACATCTGACGGCGAGCTACGGGTGCTGGTAGTGGAAGTCTCACGCATGCTGGTCGTTTCCAATTCACCTGGGGCGTTCGTGGTGTTTGTCTTTGTGTTTGTTCTCCTCACGCTGGTGGCGGTATTCGTGGCGCTAAAAATTGCTAATCGAGTAACTAAGCCCGTATTGGATTTATCGGCCGCGGTTAGCCAGCGGGCAAACGCTGCAAGTCCTATGCCTCAGCTCCCCTTCGAGCTCAATGCATTGGCCACCACGTTCGAGGCCAGCTTTAGTAAAATTGAACGAATCCTTCAGCGCGAGCGCGATTTCACTACCGATGTGGGGCACGAACTGAAAACACCGCTTACGGCTTTTAATAACCTTCTTGTGATGGCTAACGAGAGAGCATTAACCGCCACGGAGGTCGACCAGCTTGAACGGATTAATGCAGACCTTGCCAATACCATTGAGGTACTCTTAGCACTGGCAAGAGAGGAATCGCTGGCCCAGGAAACTATCAATGTCATGGGCTGTATTGAGCAGTTGGCGATTGAACAACCGCAGGTTTTGTCGGGTGAGTTCTCCATTGATCTCAGCGGTGATCACTCGCTGGTGATCAACGGCAATAGGGTACTGAGCAAATTACTGTTTCTCAATCTCATCCAAAACGCTATCCGCCATGCTAACTTGCCCCACCTGTACATTGAGGTATCGGCCAGTAAGCTTTCCTTCCGCAATCAAACTACGCCGCTAAAGCAGACCAATGTCATGGCGCCAGGCGTTCGCAACGACAATAGCTCTGGCGTGGGTCAGGGCTTGTATTTGGTGCGCCGAATTGCAGAGAAATTAGCGCTAACAACGGAGCTAAAGCTCAACGATTCCGAGTTCGAAATAGTTTTTCACATTAATTGACTCCGATTTTACCGCCACTTGGTTAAGTTAGCGGTACATAAATTGGAGATCATAATTATGAACATTAAAAAAATTGCTATTCGCAGTGCTGTAACCTTGGGTGTATTAGCCGTCCTCATTGCGGCACCCATTCTCTGGATTTTGAGCTTCGTCCCAGACACTGGCTTGGAAAACTTTGAGGATAGCCAAGCGCAGGATATTCCCTACCTAGCTGCGGCTACCGGCGAAACCAATGGCCGTATCTTGGCGGTAGTAACCAGTGTGGATGAAATGGGCACCAGCGGTAAGCGCACTGGCTATGAGCTCACGGAACTGGCAAGAGCTTACTGGGTATTCAGCGTCAACGGCTTTGAGGTAGATATCGCCAGTACGCAGGGCGGCGATGCACCTATGATCTTGGACAAAGATGATATGGAGCACTATAGCTACGCCTTCCTTAATCACCCTGAGATTCAAGCTCAGCTACAGAATACCTTGGTCATCGATGACTTGAACCCCGCCGATTATGACGCCGTTTACTTCGTGGGTGGCAAAGGGACGATGTTCGACTTTGTGGACAACTTAGCAATTAAGTCTTTCACCGCCGACATGTATAGCCAGGGCGGAGTCATTGCGGCGGTATGTCATGGCCCTGCGGCGCTATTGAATGTGTCACTGCCGGACGGCACTAATCTCTTGGCGGGTAAGTCAGTCACCTCCTTCACCAATAGTGAAGAGCTACTGCTGATTCCTGAAGCCGAGCAGGTGTTTGGTTTTCTCTTGGAAGATGGTCTGAAGGAGCAGGGTGCGACCTTTGCGTCCACCTCTGACTACCTCAACATGGTGGTCGCTGACGGTAATGTCATTACGGGACAAAATCCGTGGTCAGTCTGGACACTAGCGGAGAAGACGGTGGAGCAACTGGGTGTGACGCCAGTTGAGCGCCCCATTACTCGCGAAGAGCGCGCCGTTGATTTAATGGGTGTGTTCAGAGCGCAGGGCTACTCCGCTGCAAAGGATTACATTGAGGCCCATGACTATGAATACAAATCTCTACTCATTGTGATGCACGCTATTGTTGCGGCAATGGACTTTGATCTGGTTGCTAGCGTGAAGTTAATGCTATTGGCCGAAGCGACCAAAGCAGAGTAATCGCGCTTCATCGTTTAACAACGGCGGCATAGACAGTCTTCATAGTCCCCCCAAGATGGCGAAGACAGTCGGGGCCGCCCCCCCAAAAAAACAAAAAGGAGTTATAAAAATGCCCTCGCTAAGAGGGCATTCTGCTTTCCTTTGAAGGATGTTTAGGTGGGCTAGGTGATACGCCCCGAGTGGTAATTACTCCACTGGCTGTCCCCATCGATCAAGCTCACGTGGTTCGCCCAGCTGTTCAACCAGCGTATCGTACTGAGTGGCTTTATCACCCACAATCACATACAGCAGTTTGTCCTGTGGTAGGTACTGGTTTAGCAGTTCACTTACTCGGTCAGTGCTCATGTTGGCAACACGGTTCTGACGTGCCGACACATAATCGCTAGTGCGGTTGTAGCGCGCCATCTCCGATAGCATCCCCGTTTTCTGCCCCAAGCTTTCATAGGCACGAGTCTGTGATTTAATCAGAATGTTCTGCGTAGTCGCTAAATCGGCTTCGCTAAACTGAGCGTCATAGCCTTCAATCAGCCCTTGAAAAACTTCCATAGCCTCTGATGTGACATTAGCGCGAACACTGCTATAGGCCAAAGCCGGACCGTTGTAGCGCCCGCCATAGACCGTGGCATACGCGCCGTAGGTATAGCCTAATTGAATACGTAGGGTTTGGAATAACTGTGCACTACTACCACCACCTAGGCGGTTGATAGCAACATCCAAATCGTACTCATCCGAAGAGTAAGATGATGGTCCCTGAGCGGCCATGAACAGCACCGATTGCTTGGCATCGGGCAGATCCACGAATACCCAGTTAGGGAGTTCGGTTGCTGCCGCGACGGGTGCTTCGCTTTGCCCATTGCTTTGATCGCTAGTGTCTGCCGCGGCAGTCCAACTACCAAATTGGCTGTTAAAGGCACGTTGCACTCGCTCGCTATCTAGGGCTCCCGCAACACTAAAGGCAGCGTTGTTCGGGCGAATCGCCTGTTGGTAGAAAGCCTGTACGTCAGCCAGTTCAAGATTGCCAACAGTCTCCGAAGTACCTACGGTTGGTGTGGCCGCACGGAAGTCAGCGGGATATAGGGTCGCAAAGGCAGCGCGTGATGCGATGCTCATGGGCGAGGTTTCACTGGCTTGAATGCGCGTTAGCGTTTGCTGCTTTAGGCGGTCAAAGTCCGCTTGCTCAAAGCGCGGTGATTGCAGCATTTCAGACGCAATCGCCAAGGTGTCTTCGAAGTTGCGGGCTAAGCCGCTGCCGCGAAGGATGATGCCGTCCATGGACGAATTGATACTTAGCGACGAACCTAGCAGACCGATATCGTCTTCCAGTTCTGCCGGGGTCCGCATGGCGGTACCTTCGTTCATCAAACTTGCGGTGAGGGCGTTGACACCATAGTCGCTATCATCCTCTAGCCAGACACCGCCGGGGATGTAGAGCTCGAAGTTGAACAGTGGTAGCTCATTGGACTCAATGTTGAGTAAACGCACACCATTCTCGGCAAGGTTATCACTCACTACCGGGGTTTTAATCTCCGGCATTGGGCCCAGCGGTGGTTCGCTGCGGTCATGCACGGTAACGGTTCGTTCGTAGTCCGCTTCGCTGTCATCGAAGGTCGGCTCCGCGCCGGCCACAATGGCTTCTTCGACAATACCGGCATCTACTGAACCAGCAAGTACTAGTTCCGGCGCTGCCTTCGGCACCACGCTGGTGTAAATGGCATTGGCGTCTTTCACATAGGTGTTATAAACGCGCAGCACATCCTCACGCGTGACCGCTTGAATACGCTGGATGTCTGTCTGGAAGTAACCCGGGTCACCGGCGTATTCCGCATAGGTTGCCAACTGGAAGGCTTTGTTTAATACCGATGAAACACCTTGGTAGAATGAGGTTTCTAAGCCCGCTTTAATACGCTCAAGATCGCGGTCATCAAAACCGTTTTGTTCGAAGTCCGCCAGGGCGCGATCAATGGAGGCGCTAACATCATCTAGGGCAACGCCGGCGTTACCACGAACCGCTATCGAGAACTCACCAGCTAGCTCACTGCTATTTTGACTGGCTCGGACACCCGGCGCTAAGCCGTCTTCTTCCACTACATGGCGATAGAGTGGGGCGCGCTTACCATCGGCTAACAACTGAGCCAAGGCTTCCAGTGCATAGCTGTCCGGGTGATATTCCTCCACCGTTGGGATGGTGATACGCAGCTCAGGTAGCCGGGCGAAATTATCAAGGTGCGACAGGCGCTTAGATTCATCTAAGCTTACCGGCATTGGGGCTAAGTCACTGATATCCTGACCGGCCGGAATTTCACCAAACCAGGTTTCGACCAGCGCTTTGGTTTCCTCAATATCAATATCACCCGCAATCACCAAGGTGGCATTAGATGGGCCATAGTAGCGATCGTAGAACTCGCGAACATCGGCTAAGGTCGCCGCCTGTAAGTCTTCAAGTTCACCAATGACCGTCCAAGAATAGGGGTGGCCTGCGGGGTAGAGTGCACGGCGAATAATGGCGCCGGTGTGGCCATAGGGTTGGTTGTCAACACGCTGGCGCTTCTCGTTTTTAACTACCTGTTTCTCGCGCTCTAGCGCCGATTCGGTAACGGTGTTGATCATGTAGCCAAAGCGATCGGAATCAATCCACATTAGCTTTTCAATGGCGTCCTTGGGGACAACTTCGTAGTAAATGGTGCCATCACTCCAGGTGCCACCATTACGGGAGCCACCTAGCTCTTCAATCATCTGGCGGTTAGCACCGCGCGGCACGTTTTCGGAATCATTAAATGCCATGTGCTCAAACAGATGCGCGAAGCCCGTTCTACCCGTTTCTTCACGTGATGAACCTACATGAATAATGGTCGCAGCGGCCACAATAGGATCCGAGTCATCGCGGTGCAAAATGACGTTCAAGCCGTTATCAAGCTGGTAGTACTCGTAATCCAGCGAGAAATCCGTGCCCGCTTGATTACTGGTATCACTGCTCTGCTGTTCCGCTGGTGAGCAAGCCGTAACCATGACGGCTGTCATCAGGCCTACAAAGAGGTTTTTCATAGCCAATTCCCTTATAAAAACGCACAAAGACTAAGACCATAACGTGAAAGGGATAGCGACTCAAATAGGTTATTAACGCAAGATTTAATCACTCTCCCGATGAAGACACCGCGCTTTCGCCTGCGATCTCATTGAATAGTATTTAACTATCAATTCTATGATTTTAATTGATTTAAACTTATTTGAGTTGGCTACTACACTTATCGCAATGAATTAAATCGCAGAGTTAACTGCCCAGGAGAATGATATGTCCAATGAGAAAGATACCGCAGCTAAGTGCCCATTTATGCACGGTGGGAATACTCGTGCCGGGGGTAGCGCAACCAAGAACCAAGATTGGTGGCCCAACCAGTTAAACCTAAAGATTTTGCACCAGCACAATCGCACCTCCAACCCTATGGGCGAACAGTTTGATTACGCCAAAGCATTTAGCTCGTTGGAACTGAGTGAAGTGAAGGCAGATTTAACTGCACTGATGACGGACTCTCAGGATTGGTGGCCAGCCGATTACGGTCACTATGGTCCCTTCATGATCCGTATGGCGTGGCATGCAGCGGGTACCTATCGCAGCGCCGATGGCCGCGGTGGTGCAAACACCGGTAACCAACGTTTCGCGCCACTCAACAGTTGGCCCGACAACGGCAACCTCGATAAAGCTCGCCGCCTCCTGTGGCCAGTAAAGAAGAAGTATGGTGCCAAGCTTTCGTGGGCTGACCTGTTCATCCTTGCGGGTAACGTGGCCATTGAGTCCATGGGGCTACCAACCTTTGGTTTCGGCGGTGGTCGTGCTGATATCTATGAGCCAGAAGAAGATGTGTATTGGGGTAAGGAAGCCGAGTGGTTGGGTAACAATCGTTACCAGGGCGAGCGAGAGCTCGAAGCACCCTTAGCGGCTGTGCAGATGGGGCTAATTTACGTGAACCCAGAGGGCCCAGATGGCAATCCAGATCCACTGGCATCAGCCCATGATGTACGCGATACCTTCGCCCGCATGGGGATGAATGATTACGACACCGTAGCGTTGGTAGCAGGTGGTCACACCTTTGGTAAGGCCCACGGTGCCGCACCGGATTCTAACCTAGGTCCTGAGCCCGAGGGCGCAGCCATGGAAGAAATGGGTTTTGGCTGGCGCAATAGCTATGCCAGCGGTAAAGGCTCGGACACCATCACCAGTGGTATTGAGGGGGCTTGGACTGCCAACCCAACGCAGTGGGATAACGGTTATTTTGACGTGCTCTTTGGCTATGAATGGGAGCTTGTTAAGAGTCCAGCGGGTGCTCAGCAGTGGGCCGCGGTAGGCTTGGCTGATAAAGACAAAGCGCCGGATGCTGAAGATGATGCAAAACGCGTGGGTTTGATGATGACGACTGCCGATATGGCGTTGAAGCTAGATCCCGCCTACCGAGTCATTGCGGAGCGCTTCCACCAGAATCCGGCCGAGTTTGCCGATGCCTTTGCTCGCGCTTGGTTCAAGCTGACTCACCGTGATATGGGGCCGAAGGTTCGCTATCTGGGTGATGAGGTTCCGGCGGAAGATCTCCTCTGGCAGGACCCGCTTCCAAAGAGCAAAGGTGAAACGTTAACCTCGGCTCAGGTTGCTGAACTTAAGGCGGCTATCCTCGCAACCGGCCTAAGTGTCTCTGAGTTGGTGTATACGGCTTGGTCTTCTGCCTCTACCTACCGTGGTTCGGACTACCGTGGCGGTGCCAACGGTGCACGAATTCGCTTAGCACCGCAGAAGGACTGGGCGGTAAACCAGCCGGAGCAATTGGCTAAGGTATTGGCGGCACTCGCTGACGTTCAAGCTGCCAGTAGCACCAGCGTATCGATGGCAGATCTCATTGTACTAGGTGGTGTTGTTGCCATTGAAAAAGCGGCGGGAGCGGCAGGTGTTGAGGTTTCGGTGCCCTTTAGCTCAGGACGTGTTGATGCGTCTCAGGAGCAGACTGACATTGAACAGTTCGCCTTGCTGGAGCCGGCAGCTGATGGCTTCAGAAACTACCGTCAGCAATCCTTCTCGGTGGCTACCGAAGAATTACTGTTAGACCGGGCACAACTGCTTGGGCTTAGTGCCCCGGAAATGACGGTGCTAGTAGGTGGTCTACGAGTTTTGGGTGCAAACTTTGAACATTCGGATTTGGGCGTACTAACCAAACAGGTAGGCGTACTATCCAATGACTTCTTTATCAACATCACGGATATGGACGTTGAATGGAGCCCCACATCACGTGATGCGGAAACCTTCAGTGGAACGGATCGAGCAACTGGCCAGCAACAGTGGAGTGCAAGCCGCGCTGACTTGGTGTTCGGCTCAAATTCTCAGTTACGTGCCTTAGCCGAGGTTTATGCCGCTGATGATGCGAAGACTAAGTTTGTTGCAGACTTTGTCTCGGCGTGGACCAAGGTCATGAATGCAGATAGGTTTGATCTGCAGTCTTAAGACTTTTCAAATGCTGTTGATGGCGCTGAAGTGAATGAATATTTAGCCTATTAGCGGTTTGAAGAGTGGTAATTTAATTAATAGGTCACAGCGTTTACTGTGGCCTATTTTTGTTTCCGCTCAACGTTAGTGGGAGTGTGGGAAGGGGGTTGGTGCCAGTTCACTTCGGCCGAGGAAGTCCACTTTAAAAACTTAAAATGCCATCATGTAGACCTCGATTAGTAATGACTTCATTACATTATGTAAAGATAACTTGACATGTAAGGTTTTACTGACATAATGTAAATCATGCCCGACACGAAAAGCGGGAACATTACTGAGTTTTCGAGCTCTCCCCCAATGTAAACGAGGATGTATCAATGGATATGATCAATAGAATTAAAAACTGTAAGCCACAGTTCGCAATGTCCATGGGATTGTTTCTAATCCTGATGGGAATTCAGTCAGTGATTATGGCCACAACAGAGTTATCACTAATACCTAAGGTGATGATCACGCTAATCCCTATCTTGCCGCTGTTCTGGGCGTTCGCAATTTATCGCCGCTATTATCTGCGTCAGGATGAATATATGCGGGGGCGGATAGGCGAAGCCTTTATGTGGATATTGGGAACCCTGTGCTTCGTTTCCTACACCTACGGTATGTTGATGTATAAATTCGATGTACCTGCTGTGAACCCGGCATTCATTCTACCTATAGTCTTTGGCTGCCATGGCTTGGTGGTAGCGTTATTGGTTAAGCGTGATAGCCATGCAGAATAAGATCAAAGTGCTGCGGGCCGAGCAAGACTGGTCTCAGGAGACGTTGGCAAAACGCTTAGGCGTATCGCGTCAGGCCATTAATGCACTAGAACGGGGCAAGCATAGCCCATCACTGCAGCTGGCTTTTGATATTGCACATGTGTTCAACGTTGATATCACAGATGTCTTTATTCCGGAAGTTTCCCAACTGCCAGTCATTGAAGACTGATCGTTAGGGCTACCTTACATGGGTGCTGGCACAGGACATGCCTCACCCCTGTTGTCGCAGTAGCGTAACCCCTGCCTATTTCCCCCATAGGCTAGGCTACTGCGACCCTTTTACTTCCCATTCAGTATTGCTGCTTGATCACCAACCTGTGGTAGTCTTTTTGTATTAGCTTGGCTTGATGCCCATTTATGCGGCTACCACCACCATCAAAGTTTGCGAGTGTCCATCCTATGAAAGTAATGTTATCCCCTTCGTTAGCGGCAGTTGCTGTGCCGGTAATTGCTATTGTACAACGCGCTACTTCAACGCTGTTGGCAGCGGTTCTGTTGGTATCGAGTATTAGTGCTGCAACCGTTTTGGCGCAGGCTGAAGTGACGAGTTCTCATCGCGCCACAGCTCCCATGGTATTCACCGCTGAACAGCTACCTACCTTGCGCGAACGTGCGGAGATCATTGATACGGTATTAGCCGAGCGCTTTGCGACTGTCATGCCGGTCGTGATGGAGCGAGCGGGGATAGACCTATGGGTCATTATGTCGCGCGAGTACAATGAGGATCCGGTGCTGAAAACTCTGTTGCCATCCGATTGGATGTCGGCCAGAAGACACACTATGTTGGTGGTGTATAACCCCGGCAACGGCGCCGAGATTGAAGCGTTAGCGGTGTCTCGTTATGGCGTGGGCAATATATTTGAGCAAGCGTGGAACAAGGAAGAGCAGCCTGATCAGTGGGCCGCCTTAGCCGCCGTCATTACAACTAAGAATCCCGGTGCCATTGGGATTAACAAGGATGCTCACTTCGCGCTGGCAGACGGAATGAGTGCCAGTGAATACGAACAGTTTAGTCAGGCGTTAACGCCTACTCAGCGCGCCAAGCTTGTCTCGGCACAGCCGTTAGCATTGGGGTGGTTAGAGACGCGCAGTGCCAGTGAAGTCCAGATCTTTCAATCGCTGGTGGGTTTAGGTCATGAGCTCATTGCTACGGCCTTTTCGAATGCTGTGGTTACACCAGGAGTGACTACCACAGACGATATTGCCTGGTGGTTGCGCGAGCAATCGGCGGCACTAAACCTAGGCAATTGGTTTCATCCCTCCGTATCGCTTCAGCGTAACGACGGTGCCGACTTCGACCAGATCGAAACTTTTAGTAATGGCGTTGCTGAGAATGTGGTGCAGCCCGGAGATCTGTTGCACGTAGACTTCGGCATTGTGTATCTGCGCCTTAATACCGATCAGCAACAGCACGCCTATGTGCTGAAGGAAGGCGAACAGTCCGCACCAGCGGGCTTGCAAAATGCCCTGGCGCAGGGCAATCGTTTACAGGATATTCTGATGTCTGGCTTTGCGGTGGGGGTGACGGGTAATGAACTCTTGGCCTCCTCGTTAGCAACTGCCAAGGTTGAGGGCTTAGTGCCTAGTATTTACACTCATCCACTTGGTTTACATGGTCATGCTGCAGGCCCCACGATTGGGATGTGGGATTCACAGGGTGGAGTGCCGATAGCCGGGGATTACCCTATCTATCCGAATACCGCCTATTCCATTGAGCTTAATGTGAGTGCTGAAATACCCGAGTGGGACGGCCAGGTCATCCGGATTATGTTGGAAGAGGATGCTTTTTTTGACGGTGAAGGCATTGAGTTTTTATCAGGTCGGCAGACGGAGCTGCATCTAATTCAGTCTAGCGGGCTGTGAGATTAGACAACATTCACGCCTGTTCTTCGGCTTGGGTGCTTGATAGGATTGAAGGCTAACTAATCATTCGTCGGATAAGGCGAGAGTAAATATAAAAAAGGAATTTGGACATGCTTGCAACACTTGTAATAGCGGCCGCCGTAGCGGCGCCCGGTAATATCGATGGAACGTCTTCGACTCAAACTAGACCTGAAGTTGAAACGGCTCAGGACATGGTGTTACCCGGTGAGGTCGCGCGCTCAGTTAGCGAATTTATTGAACCGCAAATCGTTCGCCCCGTAGCACCCCGATACCCACGTACAGAGTTGCGCCGAGAACGGGAAGGCTGGGCGACCGTGAGTTATGTCATCGACACCGAAGGCAACGTGGCTCACGCCGTGATCGAGGATTCCAGTGGTAGCTCCCATTTTGAACGCGAAGCGCTTAAAGCGGCACTAAAGCGCAAGTATGAGCCCGCGATGCTCAACGGTGAACCTATTGAATCCTGTGATAACAGTAATATGTTCACCTTTGAAATTGGGAATTCATCTCAGGGCGGGTCGTCGCGTTTTGTGAACATCAGTAACGACGCGGTTGAAGCTTATAAAGCAGAAGATTTTGTCGCCTTTTCGGAGTTCGTTGGTCAGCTTGACGAAATGGAGCTCACTAGTTTCTATGAGGAAGCGAATTATCGGCTGCTGAGTGGTCTTAATTTTGAGCAGCAAGGCGATAGCATTTCGGCGCTTTCGGAATATCAGCGGGCAATCAGCTGGGGAGCAAACGATTGGGGGCCAGACCGATTGAGCGCGGATAACACAACTATCCTATTTCAGCGAGCCTTCGCAATTATGCTGGATAGCCAACAGTATCTTGATGCAGTAGAGCTCGCGGAGAAAATTCCCGGGGAGTTGAGGAACGAGGAGGGACTAAGTTCTTTACTTGAACTCGCAGAGACCCTTGAACTGCGACTTGCTGAACAGGAGTACCTTATCGCTAAGGGTGACCTCAGCGAACGAGGAACATGGTCTTATCGACTTTCCCGCCCGGTCTTTGAGTTTGCGGTGGAGTCTGGTGAGATATCAGCGTTTGAACTTCGCTGTAGTGGCAAATACAAACGCTACGACTATCAGGGGCAAGGCGCTTTTACGATTCCAAGTACGTGGGGGGAATGTTCAGTTCGCCTTGAGGGGCAGGTGAATAGCCAAGTTAGTCTCTACCAATTTAACAGCTAGAAGCTGTGAGGTTTAAGAGCTAGAAATCGTAAGGTTTAAGAGCGGTTGTGTAACACGCTTACGCTTCGATTGATCTCTGCGAATAACTCGGCACTAGCGCTGCGCAAAGCGCGCTAGTTCTGAGGCATTGACGACTTCTATACCACCATATTTCAGTTCAATGAGCCCTTCGCTGGCCAGTCGTTTTAGCGCTCGGTGTACGGTGAGTATCGTCAGACCTAGGTGATCGGCCAGATCACTTTGGCGTAATTTCACGTGAGGGGCGTCTTTAGCTGAGGCAAAATTTAGTAGAAGCTTGGCAAGGCGTTGAGTGACCGAGAGATGACGTAGGTCATCCATTAGATCCACGCAGGTACGTAATTTTTCCGCCAACATGGTTAGCATTACATCCCTGATAGAGGGATTCTGAGCGGCGTAGTACTCGAAGCTATCGCGGCTTACTTGAATCACCTCACAGTCCGAAAGCGCCTCAACAGTATGGCTTCGGGCGTAGTGGGTGAAGAGGGTTATCTCCCCGAAGATTTCTAGTTCCCCCAGAACCTGAGTCAATAAATAGTTGCCCTGTTTATCATAATTACCCACTTTAACGTTGCCGCGAGTGATAATTGAAAACCCCGGCTTATCCTCATCCCGCTGATGAATTACCTCCCCCTTTGCATAGTTAATGCGAGGGCAAAAGTCTTCAAAAGCATTGAGATGTTCAATGGGTAGAAGCTGTGGTGAAAGGTTGGCTGAAATCATGAAAATTCCTAAATCTATACAATGATATATTTTATAGCATAGTCTCGGGATAGGATGACAACCTATATAATAAATTTGAGTATGGCGGTTATGAAAATTGAAGTAATTATTATTTTTATCTTTGCGGGCTTTGCCTTGCTTGAGGCTTGGCGAGGTAAATTGCTTCGTCGCGACGGTGAAGTTAGCGACGACGCGCGCGTTGAGGCAATTAGCACCCTGCTGGTGGTAGCCGTAACCCAACCCACCATTCTCTTTACCGTAAGCTATCTACTAGGGTTTATCTTACCGGAGTATCGAAGCGCTCTTGCCGAAACTGCTATCGCCTTCCAGATACTGTTGCTACTGGTGTTTGATGACATGATGCAATATTGGTGGCATCGAATGTCTCACACCTTCATTCCGCTTTATAAACTACATCGTGCTCACCATAACGGTAAGTATATGAGTATTCGAATTGTCTATCGGAACAACATCTTCTACTACGCGATGATGCCGTCGCTATGGCTATCTGGGGTACTGATTTACTTGGGCCTCGGTGAGGTTTATGCGGTGTATTTGGTAGTAAAAATGGCTGTGATCTTTGGTGCTCATTCGGAGTGGAAGTGGGATCGATTTTTGTACAATAGACCGTGGTTGAACCCAATCACTTGGGTGATTGAGCGAACTATTTCAACCCCTTCCACTCATTCAGCCCACCACGGTCTAGACCCGAGCGATGGCATTACCACCTATAAAGGGAATTACGGAAATCTATTGTTCTTCTGGGATGTACTGTTTGGTACGGCGAAAATTAGTCGCCAGTATCCTGAGCGCTATGGTGTCTCAGGAATGCTGAGAGCGGACTGGAAAGAACAGCTGTTCTGGCCATTTTATACCACTCCAAGAAAACAAAAAGCACCATCAAAAGACACTGACGTGAGCATGCCGACGAAGTAGCTATTTAAATCGGCCATGGTCTATGGAAAGGTTGTTCAAATTCGAAAATATGAATCATCTTTCCAGCCCTGGGTTAGGGCGTCACTATGGGGCTAGCTCTTCAAGATAAATGCATGTCCAAGAGGTGTTTAAGGGTTTGGTCATTTTTGATACTAACATGATGTGCATCGTGTATCGCTCAGACAGATCTCTCTTCGAGTTATGTTAGTCCAATCAATAGTGTGACCTTCCGTATTGGAGGTCGCCTATGCATTGGTATTGATTTGGTTAATAAAACAACCATCTGACTGCTTTTTCGGCATTAATTTTCTCATCCGGTAGCCACTGGTTACTTCCCAACCATGCCTCTGAACTACTGTATTTTGGGGAAGCCTAGGAGTTACCCACAGGGTTATGCGGTGATATCTGTTGGTAACGAACCGCTCCCATAACGTGAATTGTCGGGATGGTTGAATTCCATTCATCGGCAGCTGAAAACTACCCATTTGCAGCATAATTAGCGGACTGATAGCGTTACTCAATTATAAAAGGGGATAACTATCATGTTGGTTAAGGCAATCGGTGATTTGTTCACAGTAGCGAGAGGAATAACTTCTCTGGTGATATTGGTCTTGGCAGGCGCTTGGTCAGCCTGCGCTCAAACCGAAGAACCGGAACTAACGAAGCTTAGCCCTAAGCCAACACTGTCAGCATTAGAGATACCGCTCTGGAACGGTGCTATCCCCATGGCCTTAGATGCCGAAAATACCGAATTCGAAGCCGATTGTTTTGGCGTGCAATGTGCTTATGAGGTGAGCCAGCCAACCCTGAGCTTTTACCCGGCAGAAGGTGAGAACACAGGTGTGACGCTACTCATTTTTCCGGGTGGCGGTTATACGGTGGAAGCGATTTATCATGAAGGTCATGATGTGGCGCAGTACTTTGCCAGCCAGGGCATTAATGCAGCCGTTTTGAAATACCGTATTCCTAACCCTATTCACTCCAATATTCCTTGGGAGGTCCCATTAGCCGATGCTCGGCAGGGCTTGCTGCGGCTCCACCAGTTGTCTGACACCTACCAGCTAAATCCCGAGGCCATAGGCGTGGTTGGCTTCTCTGCGGGCAGCCATTTGGCAACGTGGTTGAGTTTGGAACACGGTGAGCGGGCTGAGCATAATCCGGACTTCGCACTGCTTATTTACGGCGTAACGCAGATGAATGAGGAGAACACACGTTGGCTAGAAGCGTCGCTGTTTCACCGTGAAATGAGCGTTGAGGAAGTCGCGCAATTTAGCTTCCTGGACCGCGTTACAGCCAATGCCCCGCCCAGCTTTTTAGTGCACGCTATGGATGATGAGGTTTGTCATTATTACGAGAGCACTCGTTACTTGGAGGCATTAACCCAGCAGGGCGTTGCAGCAGAGATGCACCTTTTTCAACGAGGTGGTCATGGCTTCGGCTTGGGCCGAGAGGAAGATGGCACAAATCAATGGCCCGCGTTGGCGGTGGAGTGGTTAGGGCAGTTTCAATGATGATAGACATTCGCCGCATCGAGGTTGTCGCGAGTTAAGCTTGTTATTAGTCGAGCAATTCGCTAATTTTCTTTGCTACGAGCCACAACCTATCTTGTCCCCACACACCCATTATTTGCTGACCACTTGCATCGAGTAATCGGTAACTCGGAACACCCCAGCTGCCGAATTGATACATGGCCAAACGATTGCCCTCCAAAAGGTCTTTCCAATCATCATCATGAAGGTGCTGTTTCGCTTCGCTCCATGTTAATCCGGCACTCTCTACGACTTTGCGTAGACCAGATTGGCGGTTGGTATTGATGCCTCTTGCGAAGGCAGCCTTAAGAAAAGCAGTAAGTAATTCGTTGCCTTTATCTTGTGTTAACGCCCACATATATAAACTATATGCCTGCAAAACTGGCGTGCCGATAGGGTCATAGAAGTTACCATAATCAGCGCCGACGGTTCTTGCCTCTCGAGCAACGTCCGTAGCTAAGTACAAGCCTTTTTCCAGCGTTGCTGGCACGCCCCTCATTACCATCGGGAGGACGGGACGAACAACTAATTTGACACCGCTGTCCTCGGCGAGTTTAAACGTAGCATCCCATATCATTGCCGTATAAGGGCTTCTTAACGACGCAAAAAACTCTAGAGTCAGCTGGTTCGCTTTAGTTGGAAAATTGGTTTCGATTTCAGGGCGAGGAGCAATAATGCTGTTGTCATGAAGCTGATTCTGCGCCGCAAGAGAGATTAATCGCTGCTCCAAGTGGTAGCTGCGGTCCACTCCCCAGTACCATTCACCCTCATACCAAAATGTTGCCGAACTGTAATGTTTTAGAGCCTTTCGTCGAGCGCTTCCTAGATCGAGCTGGTGAGTGACTTGCTGCTTCGAGGCGGTTCCGAGTTGCTCGGCGAAATTGTCTAAGGCTGCTTCATCGCAGCGCCACAAACATTCGCTCACTAAGAGGCCTTTGGTGTAAAAGTCTTCGGTACTGAGATGACTTAGAATACAGGACGCTTTGGCCACCAAATTTGGCGGTGGCAACGACTCTGCACAATTGAAGGTTAATCCGTAGTGGGCGGCAATACGCTGTGCATCCGCTCTGGACATCTCCTGCCATAGCTCTGGCTCCGGAAAGTTATCATCACGTAAGGCCGGTACCAAGTGGATGATAAATTCTACATCATAGTGAGCTTTGAACTTCTCTAGCAGCTGCAGAGCAAGGTGTGAGTAACCGTCATCAACCTGGTGAAAATATTCAATAACGTGCCGACGGCCTTCCTTTATCCGCTTTGCCTCGCGCCTCTTTCGGACCTTGAGTAGTCGTTGCTCGCCGCCGAGGTAGGTCATGATTTTAGAGGTTAGCCACCGTTTAAAGGGCGATGGCGAACTACTTGAAGCCCCTCGTTGCTGAGTTACCTTGGACACGATACTTAATTCCCTCTTGGAGCAAGTTTTGTCGAATTGAAGTACAGGAAACCTACCAGGAAAGCTTCCACTACAATCTTATCCGTGGCTAGGTCTGCACCGTGGAATAACCACGCTAGGATTCGGCCAATCGCAGCAAACCCAAGCAGCATCATAGCAGGGTAAAACCACATCTTATTTTGAGTGATAACTCCTGCCAAAATGCAAGATCCCAAGGTAATGAAGAAAGCGGATAGATCCCCAATTTGCGTGCTCAAACCGGTTCCCTGCAGCAGTTCCATACCCAGCCTTTGGCCAACGAAGGCAGGTGAGATTAACCAGAGTAATCCCATAATGAGGAATAATCCTGAAATCGCGAAGGTCACGATTGTAAGCGCTCGATTCATCTTTTAATCTCCGGGTGAAGTCTTGTTATGATTAGTGTATCGCTGAGTCGGTATCCCTAACAATTCGAAAGCCGATGTGTGAACTACTAAAATCCTGTTCGTAGGGCTGTCTGGCTGATTTTCGAAAGCGACGACAATGGTTGTTGCTGCATAAATAGGAGCCACCTTTGATCGTAAATCGTGGTGCGCCTTCGTTATTAGCGGCTGAAAATTGGGTTTCTGTCCATTCCCAGACATTCCCTATCATGTCATAGGCACCAATTAAATTAGCCTGGTAACAACCCACAGGGGCCGTCTCAGCATAACCATCCTCTTCCGTATTGGAAGCCGGGAAACTGCCATTCCAAATATTCGCTCTGGGCTTGCCATCAGGAGTCACTATTCCAGACTCAGGATCATTGGCGTCAAAAATCCCGAGACTTGCTGCATATTCCCATTCAACTTCTGTTGGTATGCGCCCGCCAGCCCAAGAAGCAAAAGCTCGAGCATCGTTCAGAGAGATATGGACTACCGGGTGGTTTCCTTTCTGGTCGAGAACATCCTCGATGCCGTTCGGTGAACGCCAACTTACACTTTCGTCTAGTTGCCACCAGGAACTATTAGCGTTTGATGGTTGTGGTTGACGGAAGCGAGCAGAGCCGCGTTGACCGTCTTGCCCAGCCCTCTGTTGTTCAGCTTCGGTTAAATAGCCTGTCTCGGCTACGAAACGCGCAAACTGGTAATTAGTCACTTCATGGGCTTGGAGCTGGAAAGGAGAGACGAATACTTTGTGGGCCGAACCTTCTTCAGGATAAACGGGGTATTCAGCCTTGGTAAATCCGCCACCAGGGACGTTCACAAATAGGCCCAGCTCATCGGAAATCTGACTACACTGTTGGTCGCTTGAATTATAGCTGGCACCTGACGGTAGAAAACGCGTGAAGGTACCAGAGGGTGAAAAAGTGCCGATGATGAATAGGGCTAGAAAGCTAATCCCCGTTAAAATCAACCTTGGATAGCTGAGCTTATTCTTCATAAGCTAGTGCCTCTTGAGCCTAAGCATTCGTGCTATGGCTTTTTTCGGCCCCGTACTTATCGCAGTCATTAAGTTATCTATCATATGGGTCTCTTCGTCGAGCCCATGCGACTTCGAATAAGGAATTTTAGGCCACGATACAGTCCATAAACACCTAGCATGATCACTAGATTTAAGGCCAAAATTAGGTACCAATAGTTGGCGATAATCGCGAACGTAGCATTCATGGTGATTTGGCTTCGTGCGGTTTCGCCGGGAGCTAATTGATAGACACCGACGTCGTCTTGATAGAGTTCAAACTCAGCTAACATATCCTGAAATAACACAGGGTACTGGTTCGCAACATTTATTGTTTCACCAGGGTCACTGGCGACGTCGTAAAGTGCCCATTCTCCATCACCGAAGGGTGGTAGTGTTCGAGTGATCTTCCAATTACCGCGATATAGCGCGGCGTTTCCACTCACCTCGATAGCGAAACCTTCGTCCTCTCCATAGACCTGGTCAGTTTCTCCATGCAACAGCGGTTTTAGGCTTCGACCAGCAAATTCGTCGTGCTCGAGCGGCAAGCCTGCTAGATCCAGAATAGTCGGCGTGATATCGGCAACGTGTGCCATGCTATTCACAAACCCTCTGTTTTCAATACTCGGGCCACTTATTACCATGGGCACCCGAACGCCACCTTCTGCGGCACTGAACTTAAACAGGTGAAAGGGCGCCGCAGATACCGATGCCCATTCGTGACCGATAGCTCCCATGCTGCCAGGTTCTCCTAGCGTCTCGTAATCTAAATACCAACCTTCGTAGGCCATCCAAGCAGTTTCAAATAGTCGTAAAAATGGCGGAGAGGTTTGCCCAATGGTGTTGTATTCGGGGCCGTTATCGGACGTGACAATCACAATAGTATTTTCGAGCTTGCCAATAGTTTCTAGATGACTCAATAGCCGTCCTAGATGAAAATCCGCTGCTTCCATCATGCCCGCATTCACTTGCATGCTTCTAGCCCACCATGACTGCTCTTCTTCACTTAAGCTATCCCATGGCCGCTGGTTATAGGTAGGCTCTGCCAACCGCGCGGTATCCGCAACTAAACCCAACTCAATGGCACGGTGGAAACGCTCTTCTCGCATGGCATCCCAGCCACGGTCAAAGACTCCGTCGTACTTGTCCCGATATTCCTTAGGTACCTGAACTGGAATATGTAGCGCTTGGAAAGATAGGTAACTGAAAAAGGGCTGATCGGAATTGGCATCGTTAAGATAGCCAATCATCTTATCGACGATATCCTTCGATGAATAAAAGTCCTCAGGGAGCGTGGTGATTCGCTCACCATCTTCAAACCATTTTGCCTCGGTATTCAGTGGGAGATAGGATTTGCTCTCATAATTACTGGCGCCGGTGGCATCTAGCACAAACGACCTATCGAAGCCAAAACGATGAGGTAAGTTAACGCCAATATCGCCAATACCCCACTTACCGGTAATAAAGGTTTGATAGCCTGCTGATTTGAGGCGAGTTGCAATAGTAGGTTGTGAATCTTGCCAGGTCATGCTGTAAGCCGGTGCTTGGCGCATATCGTCAGTTAGCGCTTCCGTTAAGGTGCCAATGCCCACATCATGGTTATCCTGTCCAGTCAGTAAGGCGGCCCGGCTAGGCGCGCACAACGGATAGGTATAGTAACGAGTGAACATAGTTCCTGCTTGTCCAAGCGTATCGATATTAGGGGTTAGGGTGTCACTCCCGTAGGCCCCAAAATCCATAAAGCCGGCATCATCCAATACAACCAGTAATATATTTGGTGCGGCTGAAGATGATGACGGTGTCCTACTCTGATCATCCAGAGCAAACACTGATAGAGGGAGCAGGCAACTTAGTACAGCGAGGCAATATAGCTGTTTTAAACGAGTAACCGTTATCATGTAAATGATCTCTCAGGAGCATATATTATTATTGTTTTTCATGATGTTAACAGAATAATTAGTGCATAACCTAGTACCTAGCAGCTTCATTTTGGAGCAATGTGATCACTGCAAATAGTGCTTTTTAATGGCGCTCATACGCTATGAGGAATTGATGCTTTAATGTGCGGCGAGATCGTTCAGAATATAAGCCGACTCTTTGGAGTGACAGCTACTCAAGCTAACCGTACTGATTCTAAATATTAGAAGGTAAGCTCAATCTCAATATTATCACTATATCGACCGGATTCTAGTGACGTACTGACAGGAAAAGCAAAAATTGTAACGAGGTAGTATTGCGAAAAGCCGCCACTAAAGGCTCTCCGGTTACAATAGTTCTGTGCACCTGAGTTTACATAGATATCGTAGGGGATTACAGATTGTCGACGTCGCAACTGACAATTGTTATTCGAGTGAAAGCTTAGCGTAATCGCTTTATTGTTAGCGCAGCTAACACGCATATTAAGATTACTACTGGATCCGGTGTTGGGGCGATAATCTCCCAAATGCTGGTTTTGCCCGCCTTCAAAACTAATGTTACACGCGTTGGAACCTGCACTAACGAAAAGGAATACCAGTGAAATTATCTTGGCGGTGAATTTAAGCTTCATTGAGTTTCCTCGTCTATGCTAGCCCCTCGGACTTGGCAGTTGGCTTTACTCACTTTCAGTTGATGCTGATTTAAACTTTCCAGAGCGAGCTCACAGAGGTAATCACTATTTTCTAATTGTAAAACTGAGGTGATCGATGCGAGTGTAAGTTCGCCATAGAAATTACCATTATTACCAACGCTGTAAAGGTTGCCAGCAATACTAAAACTGGTACCAAGCGGAAGAGCCTCGCCGTTGGCCAGGACCAATCGCGTGTTTAAGATAAGCACTGGCTCAAGAGAGAAATCGTAAATAACCCCTCCTCGGTAATACGCAGCCTTGTCACGTTGCTCCTCGCTACGCGTTCTCAAGAATGGGTCGATCGATTGATAATAGGGCCTAATAGCAATAGCTTCATAGCTGGCAATATTTGTGAATATAACAGAAGTTTTGTTACTGCTTAACGAACTTGAACGGACTTCCACCTCTTCAGGGTTAGCGACAAGCGCAAAACCGTCGACGATTGTTGGACCGGCAAAGTGGAAG
Source organism: uncultured Umboniibacter sp. (assembly GCF_947497555.1). Classification (NCBI taxonomy): domain Bacteria; kingdom Pseudomonadati; phylum Pseudomonadota; class Gammaproteobacteria; order Cellvibrionales; family Cellvibrionaceae; genus Umboniibacter; species uncultured Umboniibacter sp. The sequence continues at coordinate 97,916 of NZ_CANMGY010000008.1, read as the reverse complement.
TTTTCAATAAATCCGACGGAGCCTCTCATCGTGACTCTGCCGTCAGCGTCTCCGTCGGACTCCTGTGCATAGACATAAAAATCGGCAAAATCGGCGTGGTAGTCAATGTCGGCATAGTTCACGGTACGATCAGTATCTCTGGCTACACCAGCGCGATAATTCGGAGTATAGCGGTCGATACCGGTTGATGAATATTCTAGACGCTGCTGATTAGACTGAGGCTGATAGGAACCATATCCTCGTAGACGAGACCTTCGATCCAAACGGAACTCAAAGCCGAGTGCCACAAAGAATCCCGAACCAAAGGAGTCCTCTTGATAGCCAGTTTGGAGGTTAAAGGAGCCCACTTCATCGTTGGCATAAAATTCTACCCCTGCACGTCGTGTAGAGCTTACCTGAGCACTGAAGTCCTCAAAGAATACGCCATAGCTTTTATTGCCCTGATACTGGCGGTAGCGAGTCAAGTGGCGTTCACTTCGTCCTAAACCGGGTAAATCGGGAGTTCTTTGGGTAAAGAAGGTGAGTTGGTAGTCTGCGGTGGTTCGTTCCAGGTTAGCGCTATACCCATGACTGTAGTCATCGAGATGAACAAGATGATTACTACCGATACTCAGTAACCATCTGGATGCAGGCGTAGAGGTCCACTCTGCGTCAAGTGAGCGCGTGTCATCGCTCGCGAGAATCGAAGCACTCACCGTATTTCGCACATTGATACCGTAGCTTATGCCGCTAGAAACAAAGACTTCATCTCCGAACATTGATTCGCTGTCTGTCTCACCAAGGTTAACACTCCATTCTTTAGTACCCTCAGGAAGCATATCCGCGGAAAAATAATAGGGTGTTGTAATCTGCGTTACACCCTTCGTGGGAGATTGATAGGTAGCACTGATTTCACCGTATCCGTAGCGGTAAGCCACCTGATCGACTCTGTAAATACCGGGTTCGGAAAGCGTTGCTGCGGTAGCTTGGTCTACAAAGAGGTGATCATTTTCATTGATGCTCACATCCAGGTAGGGTGAATTGAACCAAGTTTCCCGTGGGCGAAGCGAGCGTTGTGTGCCATAGCGAAGCCCATCAAAGGAGATGTAGGGCCCGAATGCCGCGCCTTGCCAACGAACATCGCCTACGGTTAAGCGCGTTCCCTGCTCTAGGAAGTCATAACTAATATCTCGATCATCAAGATAATGCTTATTGTCAATATAGTAGGTGTTTGCTGACGCACTTAAGGGGCCGTTAAATACAACCAGTCCAAGTGCTGCTGACCAGGTATTACTCTGGAATGAACTCGCACTGACCTCATAATTAAAATACGCACCCAAATTCTTGTCAGGAGTTGGACGCTCTTTTACCGGATAAATCGATCGGGTTTGGCGCAGGCTGGAGGCAAGGGAGAGTTCAACGATTAGGTTACCAACATCGTCATTACTGATGTCACCGATGACTCCCAGAGAATTCAAGGAGAGCCAATCACATTGGCTAAAGTCATAGCCTGGGATTAGCGGCGCGATATCCGAGCAAGCAACTAGATAGCCTTCTTCCGAGGATTTAACTCGTAAATAGTTTGATTGAATTCTGTTATCAATGGAGAGCCTAGCGACCTCTATGTCGTGGGAATCGCTTCGAGCAAACGTACTGATAATTAGTAGTAATATCCCACCACTAAGACGGGTCAGGTTCGATGAACTCATAGAGGCCTTTACAGTCTATTGAACTTAGATCAGCATCTGTGGCTCGTAAAATCTGGCCGGGAAGAATCACATTGGTGAGCGGAACAATGCCCTCATAGGCACTCGAGACTCGAATTGGGTAGCTGGAGCTATTTGTTAAGATATGATCGCCGTCCTTAACAGAACATTGAACGCTTTCCGCCGTCCTGCTATCTGGCGATGAACTGTTCGTAGGCCAATCGTATACCGGAAGGTTATAGCTGATGGAGAGATTTACGCTCCCTTCCGATGGCTGCAACTTGGTTTCTTTAATCACCAGTCGAAACCCTCTAACTTGTTCGCCCTGTTGGACGGAAGAGACGATCGTAAAGCGTTGACTTTCCCCCGGCTCAAGCCTTGCTATCGATGGCATGACCATTAGGGACTCTGGGTCTTCTATCTGTTTGGCAACGCCGTCCCCACCCCACTCAAGTATGGCGAGCTCATAGAGTGCGACTTCGGTGCCGTCATTCGCTACATTTATAAAGCCTCGGCGAGCCTCAGCCAAATCAACCTGTAAGGGTGAGACGAAACTCGCGTAGCTTGCCGCCGACAAGAGCCCACATATTAAAAGAAGCAGTTTTATTATCATTGTTTGTCTTTCTTAAACAGGAGGCTCGTAGTAAGCCTCAGTCTTCGATGTGCCTAAGCAACGTTACGGATTATTATCGACAGCTAGAAGGTATAGGTAATATCGACCGTGTCCGTATAGGTTCCTGGAGGTGGGATAGTAGCTAGGGTCGAGCGCCTTGCGGTGAATTGGGTGGTAACGGAGCTTGCTGCTGGGACGTTCGTCGATACCGTATCTGTATTCGATACTGCGGTACCATTAGCTAGGATCTCGTAGGCAATTTGGTCACTGGCGTTAGCTACCATGTAGCGGGTAGTTCCTGAAGCACCAGAGCTTACAAAGGTTAAGTTACCGTTAGCGGCGGTGGTGCACTCGATAGTTACGTCAAATTGTTCATCGCTTGAGGCAGAGGAGACAAGTGACCCGAAGTCTACATTGGTGGCAGTGATACCACAGCCTGAGCCTACATCAATGGTCAAAGTGATTTGTGTCGAGGACGTAGCGGCCATCGCGTTGGCGCTGAATAAAAGTGGAATGGCTAAAACTAGAGGATAAACTTTCATCTTCGTACAATCTCCGAATTACTTTGCAGTACTTTCTAGCTAACATTTTTTGAATGTCTAATTTTTACTCTAGACCGAGATATTAAGAAAACAAATTTTTTGGGTGGGAAAGGCAGAAGCGATTGAGGTGGGATGCCCAGGAAGATGGCAAGATGAATGTTATTCCTCTAGCCAATCCTAACGTAGGCTTTGCTGAACACGTTCGAACAGTGATGAACAGGCTAGGACGACAAAGGAATTTAGCCACGAAAGCATCAGCTGCGTTAACTGACACTTTCGTCTAGGATTAAACTAGCCCGAGTAAGTAGTAGAGCAGTAGATAAGCCGCTAGCAACACCGCAACCCATCCTACCATCGTCTCAATAGGCCAAAGCTTAGCAAAGTAGCCCTTAGGTTCACCCGACTCAGCGTCGTAGGAATTCGTAACAATTTGCTTAATCGACCGCACCACAGAAGCCTCAAAACTGCCGTAGGTAGCAGACAATTTAGTGCCTACACGTTGGAGTAGATTGGGTGCGAGTTTGCGATAGAACCAGTCGGCATCGAGGTTCGTTGACGGTAGCTCAGGTGGATAAAGATTACGCAGGTTCAGCCATACGAACGCTAATGCGGAGAAGAACAATAGCTGTAACTGTGTTAATACGTGGGTTAAATCGTAGGGTTGATAGTCATGTTCCCACGGCAACAGGGCATAGACAGTTTGCGCCGGAAAGGTTCCTAGAATGACACAGGCGACAGCCCCTAGCGTCATGGCGATAAGCATATTCTTTGGCGGCTCGGTAGTTCGAATACCCGAGTCGTGAGCAAAGAACGCGAAGTATGGGATCTTGATGCCCGCGTGGTGGAATACGCCCGCCGCGGCAAATAGGAGCAACAGCCAGATATAGTCATAGCCCTCTTCAATGGCGGCTGCCATGATCATGGACTTAGATACGAAACCGCTGAACAGCGGGAAGGCGGAAATCGATGCGGCGCCCACAATGCACAAGATGGTAGTTTTCGGCATACTTTTATAGAGCCCGCCGAGTTCCGAACCATTGATCTTGCCGGTCATATGCAATACCGCGCCCATGGTCATCATAAGTAAACCTTTAAAGATCACATCATTAAAGGCATGGGCTACGGCGCCATTAAGCGCGAGGGCGGTACCAATGCCAATGCCAACAATCATGAAACCAATCTGGTTAATCAAGCTATAGGCCAATACTCGCCGGAGATCGTTTTCAATTACCGCGAAGAAGATAGGGAAGCAGGCCATAGTGACCCCAATCCACACCAGAATTTCTTCACCAGGGAAGCCGCGTGCAAAGGCATAAACGGCTACTTTGGTGGTGAAGGACGCTAAGAAAATGGTGCCCGATGGCGTAGCTTCGGGATAGGAATCCGTAAGCCAGTTATGCATAAATGGGAAGGCGCATTTAATACCAAAGGCAACAAACATCAACCAAGCGCCAACTTCAGCAATTCCATCATGCGCCAAGCCGATTTGGGTAAATAACAGGCTGTCGTTAACGTGAGCGAAAATCAATACACCTGCCAGCAGAAGTACTCCTGACAGAACTTGAACAATTAAATAACGTATTCCAGCGGAGTAAGCTCTATCAGTTCGCCGTGCCCAGATGAGGAAGACAGACGTTAGAGCCAGTAGCTCCCAAAACACGAAGAGGGTAAGAAAATCTCCGGCAAACACCGCCCCCACTGCACTACCAGCATAAGCCAGGCCAGCCACGTGTTGGACTGTATCCTTAACGTGCAGGGCATAAATGATGGCAATTAAAGCGGCTAGATGGAACAGGTAGCCAAACATTAGGCTGAGCTTATCCACCTTAACGGGCTCAAGGGTGTAGCCCATAAACTCCATAGACCAGAACACCCCGTGCTCTAAGCCCATTAGATTGAGCGCACCCACAATGGGGGCCGCCAACATAATAATATTGCGGGCCCAACCTCTGAGGGACAGGGCGGCTAGGGCTCCCAGCATTAGCGGGAGAAACGGAATTACACTACTTATCATCATAGTAATCTTCAGAGCGCATCAAAAATGTACGCATCCATTTGGCGACGAACACCAATAGGGAGCAGCCTACAAAGCCGTAAATGGCATAAAACGCGGGAATCTCTTCCCAGCTGTGATAGATATGGCGGTGAACCACGAAATCTGCAATGACTAAAAGCACACACAGTACATAAAACACTTTCAACATCTTTTTGACGTTGTCTGGCTTATCGAACCAGCCACTCGAATCGTGATGATCAGACATTTAGTCTCCCCCCATATTCGTAGAAACACCCGGAATTAAATTGATTAGATCGATCAGGGGTTGAGGATAGAAGAACAAAGCCAAGCAGCCGAACGAAGTGACACCTATGGCAATCAACATCGGTAGTGGTGCCTCCTGGGTGTCGGACCAGCTCCAAGGCTGAGCGTCAGCTTCCGGCTTCGTAAAGAAGGCTTTAATGGGAATGGGTAAGAGGTAGGCGATGTTCAGCAGTGAACTGATCATCAACGCTGCCACCACAAATAGCTTGTCAGCTTCTAGTGCTCCCAGTGTTAAATACCATTTACTCCAGGTTCCAGCCATGGGCGGTAAGCCGATAATACTAATGGCGCCGATGGTAAATGCAGCAAAGGTTAGTGGCATTTTTTTGCCCAACCCTTCCATCTCGCTAATGTTCTTCTTGTGGGTGACCACCATGATGGCACCGGCACAAAAGAACAGTGTAATCTTGCCGACAGCGTGGGTGGCGATGTGTAACGCTGCCCCAGCACTAGCAATAGATGTTGCCAGCAGAGCACCAACCACGATATAGCTTAACTGACTGATAGTGGAATACGCCAAGCGCGCTTTAAGGTTGTCTTTAGTCATGGCGATACAGGATGAAAGCAGGATGGTTGCCGTACCGATATAGAGCATCATGTCGGTGGTCGCTAAACCTTGAAGCGTATCCAAGCCAAAGATATAGATCATGACCTTTAAGATACTAAACACACCCGCTTTCACTACCGCCACAGCATGTAATAAGGCGCTTACCGGCGTTGGTGCAACCATAGCGGCGGGCAACCATCGATGAAACGGCATGAGTGCTGCTTTACCAATGCCGTAGCAGAATAGAACAAGCAGTACCGCGAGCGCTATTTTGCTATGAGAATCATCAAAAATTCCCCCAGCACGAAAATCTAAGGTTCCCGCCAGGCTATAGGTACCAAGCACTGCAAAGAGCAGGAAGGCGATGGAGGTGCCCAACAAAATCCCAAGATAAATCCGTCCGCCGCGTTTGGCCGCCTCATTCCCAGCGTGGGTAACAAGCGGGTAGGTGGTCAGGGTGAGGACTTCGTAAAAGATAAATAGCGTGAGCAAGTTGCCTGCAAAACAAATGGCCATCACGGAGCTTATTGCCAGCGCAAAGCAGCAGAAGAAGCGAGTTTGGTTCGCCTCATTGTGCCCGCGCATATAACCAATGGCGTAGATGCTAGTGATAATCCACAGGAAGCTGGCGACTAGTGCGAACAGCACGCCAAGCGGTTCGACCTCAAAGCTAATGCCCAGCCCCGGAAATAGCTCAATCACATCCAGCCGCATGTCGGTACCTTGGAAGGTATGATCCGTGATGGCGAGGATAATGCTGAACAGGATTGTCGCGGTGGTGAGGGTTATGGCTTCTCTTAGGTTGGGAATCTTCCCAGTGGCGACGACTAGTAATGCGCCCACGAGAGGCACTAGTAGCGATAGAGTGATGAGTTGTGATGGGTCAATACTTTGCCAGAGGTTCATGGTGACACTTCCTGCACGCTGGCCGCAGTATCACTACTCTGGAATAGCCACTCTGCGGCGCTGCTGGCCGCCTCGGTGGTAAGGCTGGTATCAACGCCGAAATAAATATTGGCGAGTACAAGAACCCACATCGGTGCCAGCATAAGCCACGACACTTCCTTGATTTGCGTAGCATCCTGCGACTCAGGTAGGTCTTGAAAATAGGCGGCTTCCAGAACTCGACCGATATAGATAACGGCCAAGAGAGAACCAACCAAGACTAATGCCGCTAAAACCCAGTGGTCCTGTTCAAGCGCTGCGCTAACCAGATACCATTTACTTACAAAGCCAACGGTAAGTGGCACACCGATAATGCTGAGACCGGCAATAGTAAAGGCGCCCATTGTGAGCGGCATGTGCTTCCCTAGGCCTCGGAATGCTTTAATTTCAACGGAACCGACACGATAAAACACCGCACCCACGGCCATAAATAAAGCCCCTTTCATCAGCGCATGGTTGAAGATATGGATGAGACTAGCCGTCAACCCCATCACACTGACTAAGCTAAGCCCAAGAATCATGTAGCCAATTTGCGCAACACTACTATAGGCCAGCATGGCTTTAACGTTACTTTGCACCGCGGCGGTATAGGAGCACTTGAAAATAGCGACAATCGCCAACGCCATTAGGATCAGATCCATCCCCATTTCGTCGAACACATAGTTCATGCCGAATACGGTAAAGATAAAGCGAATCATTACGTAGACCGCTACCTTGGTGGCGGTACTGGCTAGAAATGCCGTCACGGCGGAAGGTGCATGGGTATAGGCGGCTGGAAGCCACATGTGTAATGGGAAGAGCGCAAGTTTGATGCTGACGCCTACCATAATAAAGGCCAAGCCGGTGTTGATGGTACGGCTGCTTTCGAGGGCGTCTATTCTAACGGCCAAATCTATCATATTCAGCGTGCCCGTCATCATATAGAGCATGCCTACCCCAATCAAAATGAGGGTTGCGCCAATGGTGCCCATTACGAGGTAGCGGAACGCCGCGGTTAAACAGCGTCGGTCAGCTGCCAGACTCACCAAGGTGTAGGTGGCGAGCGACGAAATTTCTAGGAAGACGAAAAGGTTAAAAGCATCGCCGGTAAGTAAAATGCCGGAGAGTCCGGCCAGACATAGTAAGTGAGCGGTGTAATACAAGCCGCGGTTCGCTGACGCTACCTCTTTCTTAACACTAACCTTCGAATAGATCAAAACCAGCGTTGATAGGGCGGACACGACTAACAATACAAAGGCGTTCGCGGCATCTACGCGTAATTCGATTCCCCATGGAGGCGCCCAGCCGCCCACGGCATAGCTCAAGACGCCATCAGCGAGTACGGCTGTGAATAGCTGCCAGGAAAGGAAGAAGGCACAGGTACTTATAAAGGTTGCGAAACCCCACACCAATGCAGTGCGGCCTAAAAGAATTGCGATGGGCGCGGCAACTAATGGTAAAAGAATTGGAAGTAGAGCCAAGTGTTGATCAAGCATTAGACCGCGTCATCCTCATTTTGAAATTCATTTTCTTCAACAGTTCCATAGGCGCGTTTGATGCGAATAATGAGTGATAACCCCAAGGAGGTTGTTGCCACACCTACCACAATAGCGGTAAGGATGAGTACATGCGGTAAAGGGTTTGAATATTGCGTCACACCCTCTACTAAGATCGGAGCCGTTCCGCCCGCAACATTGCCCATGGAGATATAGAGCATGAAAACGGAGGTTTGGAAGATGTTTAGCCCCACTACTTTCTTAACCAAATTATTAGCGGTAATGACAATGTAAAACCCGGTCATCATCAAAAACACCACGACCCAGTAGTTGTAATAATCGAGAATAAAATTCACTGGATATTTGCCCTCTCGGCCTGACTACTGACCGCATAAAAAATACTGAGCATCACGGCAAACACAGTGATACCAACACCGAGCTCAATGATGATAATACCGTAGTGTTGTCCAGCTAAAGGGTCTGTGACGAGCTTATTGTAATCCAAAAATTCCCCGCCCTTAAACATACTCGTTATGCCAACACCGGCATAAAGTAGCACGCCGAAGGAGGCCATGAACTTTAAAAACTTAGGGCCAACGACAGCGAATGCTTTGGGCAGCCCATACACTAGGGCGTATAAAATAAAGGCGGCGGCGGCAATTACCCCTGCTTGGAATCCTCCTCCGGGGCCAAAGTCGCCATGAAACTGCACATAGAGTGCAAAAAGAATCACCAGCGGGATGATGAATTTGGCAACAACCTGAAGGACGTGATGATCCGTTAAGCCGGATTTAGGTAGAGTATCTTCTTCCTTTCTACGAATTCCTAACAGTGAAAGCACGCCAATTAGCGCCGAAAAGACCACAACGGTCTCGCCTAGCGTATCGAAGCCACGATAACTGGCTAGCACCGAGGTAACCATATTAGGAAGCCCGATTTCCTTGGGGGATTCTTCAATATAGCGAGGCGCAACGTGCTCGTGAACCGGATTGTTTGGATGCCCAAAAGGAGGCATGTCAAGCGTGCCATAGATGAGCGCTGCACCGGTAATCCCAACGACGATTAGCGCTAGCAACGGGGAGCGGGAACTAGATTTTTCCTTCCTACCTGTTATCGCCAGCGTACCCAACATTAAGACCGATGAAATACCGGCACCCACTGAAGCCTCAGTAAAGGCGACATCTACGGCGTCAAGGTTCACGAATATCAGTGCAGACAAAAAGCTATAGATGCCGAATAGCATGACCACGGCAAATAGGTCCTTTAGAAAAATAATTCGCAACGCAGTGAGAGCCAGCATTGCTAGCAATGCTAAATCAATCCATACATCCATTAATCCACTTGCTCCTGTTTGGTTTCTTTAGCTTCAGCCAAAGTTAGAAGGCCACCATGACGCGCAGATTTAGCAAGTGCATGAGAAGCAGTGGGGCAGGTGATCATTAAAAATGCGAGAATAAATACCAACTTCGCAGTGTTTAAATCAAAGGATGTCTGCAGGAGTAAACCCGAGAGAATTAACATAGCAGAGAGGGAGTCCGTGATACTTGCTGCGTGCACACGTGTGAAGAAATCAGGGAACTTAAAAAGTCCTATCGCGCCACTCAGCCCGAAAAATACCCCTGCAAAGAGAAGGCCGCTACTTATAAAATCTAACAAAAACATAGCTAATCATACTTCTAAAAATGTTAGTCAATTGGTGCGGTGTATTCGAAAAATCGAAGTACCGCTACCATTCCGATAAAGTTAATAAGCGCGTAGACAATGGCTATATCTAGAAAGTCTGGACGTCCCATCATATAACCCCCAACCGCAATAAAGAGAACGGTCTTGGTGCCAAACATATTAACGCCGAGAATGCGATCGTAAACCGTGGGTGACTTAAACGCTCGTACTAGCGCAATACCCATAACGACCAAAATAGCCATACAAGCTGCAGTGTAGACTGCTGTCATTTCTTTTCACCCCATATTCCGGCAATCTTACGTTGCATTTCTCCCTGCTTAATCGTCTCGATAGATGACTTTTGCAGTGCGTGGACGGAGACTACGCCGTCCACCAAATCTACGCTCAATGTGCCGGGAGTCAGCGTAATAGAATTAGCATAGAGTGCGTGGCAGTTGTTTGGCACGTCTTTAGCATCAATAAGCGCGAAGCTTGGCGATACCTTTTCGGCTGAGCCCCAAATTAGTTTCGTTACGTGGATGCTAGAGCTAACGATCTGCCCGAACAGCCATGGCAGATAGCGAATCAGCGGTAGCCCAGTGCCAAGCGGTTGTTGCGTCTGATCAACGTCATTCATACGCTTCAAAACATAGAGGACAACAAGGACTGAAACCGCACCAAAACTTAGCAGTAGCGGTTGAATGTATCCTGATAACAACAGCCAGAATACTGAAAGTAACACTGTCCATCTAGTGATATACATGAATAAGGACCTACTTGTTATGAAAATTTTGCCTAACAGGGCATCTTTGACCTGCGAATCCTTAGTGTAGTTCTATAATTTAATTATATTTTAGTTGCCTAGAAAACTAGTGTTCTATTTATGCCAGTAACTACGTATTAGTTGTACCATGATTTGTACTTAGATTGTAGAGGTCTTAGTCCCGTATGAATTTTCTGTCGCTATTAATTGAGCTAAAATAACGCCAGCAATTTTTGGTTCGCTGGCGCGAGGCTGCGTGATTGCTCAACTAGCGCGATATTCATCACTTCAGTGCTCAATAACAGCTTATCGAGGCTAACGAGAGACAAGCCTGACAAATTAATTGGAGATAGCAATGAACGACTTTTCCTTAGTAGATTTAGGGATGCGACCATTCTTTCAACAGCAGCTTTCCCTAGAGGAGTTAGAAAGTTGCCAGTTAGGTAGGATTGTGGAACAGCATAAATCGGAAGTTGTGGTCTTAACGGCGGGTCAATCGCATCGTTTCAGCCTATCTCCTGCACTGGGTGTTATTTGTGTTGGTGACTGGGTGCTCTTCAATTCCGAGCGCATTACTCGCTTACTGGAGCGCCAGTCTTTATTCCAGCGTAAGGCAGCCGGTTCAGCAAGTAAGCGACAGCTTATTGCGGCTAATGTAGATTGCGTATTCATTGTTAGCTCGCTCAATGAAGACCTTAGTTTGAATCGTATTGAGCGATACCTAACACTGGCGAAGGAGGCAGGTGCTGAGCCGGTAGTAGTCCTCACCAAAAGGGATCTCCAGAGTGACTATGAAGCAATTCAGCAGGAGGTTCAGAAGCTAAACCGCCTCATGAGTGTGCAGTGTGTTAATGCACTGGACCCCAATGACATTAGCCAGCTAGCGAGCTATTGCCAAAGGGGGCAAACGGTCGCATTCCTGGGTTCATCTGGGGTTGGTAAGTCGACCTTGGTAAATGGATTGCTGGGTCGCCAACTCATGGAGACGGGTGGAATTCGCGAGAATGACGGTAAGGGACGCCATACCACAACCCATCGAGCGCTATCGCTGATGCCGGGCGGTGGATTATTAATGGACACGCCGGGAATGCGCGAGCTGCAAATTACTGATGCAAAAGAGGGCATTAAACTCACCTTTGCCGATATTGAATCACTGGCAGATTCCTGCCGTTTCAGTGATTGCCAGCATGAAAATGAACCGGGGTGCGCCGTAAACATCGCACTTAAAAACGGTGATTTGACGCAGCGGCGACTCGATAATTACCGAAAATTGCTGCGTGAGGATAGCCACAACAGCGCTACGCTCGCCCAGCGCCGTGCGAAGGATAGGGCGTTTACGAAAATGGTCAATTCGGTTCAAGATCAAGCTCGGACGGCGAAGAAATTTAAATGAGATTAAGCTCTAAGGGGCTGAATAGAGGCCCTTCATATTGCATTAGAAAACGATAGCTAGGCGCGCTAGCGCTCGCTCCAAGTCACCGCTCATGTCATAGAACTTTCATTGCTGCGTAAGAAAAAGTTCACACATCCCCTCGATAATAATTCCCATGAAGAAGCGCTCCATTGAGAAATCATTACACGTATTGTGTGAGGAGGTGTCATGAAGATTCTTGAGATTGTTCACGAACACGATGTGTTTACCTTTGACTGGGTACTTCAGCGCACTAACAAACAAGCAATGATTCGCGCTGCTCTGTTTATTTCAAAATCTGGTGACGGCCATCTCTATGCCGTTGCAGCCCTTCTGTCATTACTGTTTAGTGAGTTCGATTTGTTCCTGCTTCTGGTCTCAGCATTCGCACTAGAGCGGACGCTTTATACCATTTTTAAAAAGGGTTTTAAGCGCAACCGCCCCGCGAAGATTCTAAAGAATTACAAGAGTTTAGTGATCCCTAGCGACGAGTTCAGTTTCCCATCCGGACACACTTCGGCCTCATTCTTGATGGCCACCCTTATTAGTGTGCTAGTGCCGGTGACATTTCCGCTTTTACACATCTGGGCAATTGCGGTGGGCTCATCAAGAGTTGTGCTGGGGGTTCATTTTCCCACTGACATCCTGGCAGGCGCGACCTTGGGTACATCGGTTGCCTTGATTACTCTCAATCTATTGGGTTATCTATGAAAATACTTTTTGGCGTTCAAGGTACAGGAAATGGCCACATTACGAGGGCTAGAGCCCTTGAATCCCATCTAAGCGCTGCGGGGGTTGAGCTGGACTTCCTATTCAGTGGTCGCGCTCAGGACCAGTATTTTGATATGGAGCAATTTGGCAACTACCGGGCCTTAGGGGGTCTGACGTTCACTACTGAACGCGGCAGAATCAATGTGCTTAAAACGTTGGTGGATAACAATCTTCCTCAATTCATGAAAGATATCAGAGGGCTAGATCTGAGCAGCTACGATCTCATTCTCTCCGACTTTGAACCGGTTACCGCTTGGGCAGCACGTCTTCAGAAAAAGACCTGTATCAATATCGGACATCAGAGCGCTTTCAATTACGCGATCCCCATTGAAGGTGACTCGTTTGTTACCCGAGCAATAATGAAATGGTTTGCTCCGGCAGAAATTCAGATTGGTTTGCATTGGCATCATTTCGGCCACCCAATTCTGCCGCCCATGATTGATGTAACGGAACAGCCCCTAGCCGCTGAAAAAGACAAAGTTGTTGTGTACCTTAATTTTGAATCTCCGCAGGATGTGATTCCGTTGTTGCAGAAATTTCCGGATAAGAAGTTCTATTACTATGGCCAACACAAGCAAGCGGAGCAAGTGGGCAATGTCTTCCTACGCCCGTTATCCCGGGCAGGCTTTCAGCATGACTTAGCCAGTAGTGAAGGGGTGATCACCAATGCTGGTTTTGAGCTAGCGAGTGAAGCCCTATTCCTTGGTAAGAAGATTTTGGTGAAACCGATTTCAGGTCAAATGGAGCAACACTCCAATGCCCTTGCATTGCGAAAGCTGGGCTGGGGTATGACGATGAATTCGCTGGATGAGAACACGATTGAAGCGTGGCTTAGTGCACCAGGAAATACTCGCTGTATTTATCCCGATGTCGCCAAAGCCTTGGCGGAGTGTATTGTGCGGGGTGATTTCAAACATTACGATGAGCGGCAACTAACTGCACTGTCTCAACAGCTTTGGTCTGCGACCACTATGCCATCGTCCGAGATTAAGAGCACTCTACTTATCAATGATCACGCCACGAGCTAAAGCGAACACGCGGGAGGGTAATACCTGGTGATAAGCGATGCTCTTAATTATCAATCTCAATTATCAATCTTAATCTCAAGCGTCAGCTTAGGGCTGCTGAGCAGCTTTTAATTCATCGATCTTTACTCTTATCTCTTCCGCTTCCGCTGTGATCATCGAATAAGTCTTTATGTCACCATTACGCTGAGCGAACATCGCAGCTTCGAGCTTACTGAGATAAATTTTGTCCAGCTTCTTTATTGGGTCTTTCTTAAATAACGAAAACATAGTTTCTAGCCTAAAAGTGGGGTGCTTAAGGGATACGTTGGGTTACGGCTTTTGGTTTTGATTGTTGGGGAGAGGTCAGGTTGTTGAAGGCGCTCTCTGAGAGCTAGAAGTTCTTTTTTTTCTGTTCAAGCGCAACAAACCGAAAGCCCATCTCGGCAATGCTCTGAAGGCATCATGTTTAAGCATGTGCCTGTGGTGGCTTGATCAGAGACTCAGCCGGAATACCCAAGCCCTCATGTAGCTTCCAGATCATTTTTAGTGTGAGCGAGCGTTTGTGATTGAGAATTTCATAGACTCGGTTGCTTTTACCAATCATGGGTTCAAGATCTTTGACTGTTAAACCTTTACGTTCCATCTCAAACTTGATGGCTTCAACTGGATCAGGCAGATCCATAGGGAAATGCTTAGCTTCATATGCTTCGATAAGCGTGACCATGACATCCAGCTTTTCACCTTCAGGTGTATCAGCGCCAGCCATCATCAGGCTTTCAATTTCTTTTAATGCCACTCGGTAGTCGGCATCAGTTTTAATCGGTTTGATGTCCATTGTGTTAGCCTCTCGTTTCTACCTTTGAGGTAATTAAATAGTTTGTACGTCAATTCTATCGTATTGAGCATGGGTACCGATGAACCGAATATAAACCACGCGATAGGCATAGTTGATCCACGCGACCAAACGGTACTTGTTACCCGCAATATTGAAAACCACCCGCCCATCTTTGAGGATGCTGGCATTTCTGAAGTCCCGCTTAACGTCGGCAGGTGCTCTCCAGTCAGCCGCTAAGGCATGTCGATACCAAGCAAGCGTAGGCTCCTTCGCGTCCGAGTACTCTGGGTGTTCCTCCCAGAAAGCTTTCAGTGTCGATAAGGCAATGATTCTCATAAAGTTAATCATAGTCCCAAAATGGGACTTAGGCAACTAGAATATGATGGAGAATAATTATGACTGAGTATCAGGCAGTTATGACACAAAGAGAGTTATGTAATTGACGGCAAAGGTCAAAAATTACCCCAACAGAGGTGAACAACTATGAATTTACGTCAGATGTTTCTATTACTGGTTTCAGTTAGCCTATTTCCAATAGCACTCTCCTACGGAGTCGCGCCACAAGAAAGCCTTCATTTTTTGTTCGGTATGACGGTGACCGACATTAATGCTATTCACATTTATCGGGCTATGATGGGCCTTTATTTGGCTATGTCAGTGTTCTGGTTCATTGGCGCGTTTAACGTGCTGGTCAGGCAAGCTGCTTTATACAGCCAGATAGTATTCATGTCGGGGGTTGCTGCTGGCAGAGCGATTAGTTTAATTGTAGATGGCATGCCTCACTGGCTCATGCTTGTTTATCTGACATTGGAAATTATCGCAGTAATGATAGGAGTTTTGTTGCTTTCCAAAGTTGCTTTTTCTCCTGTTCAAGCGCAACAAACCGAAAGCCCATCTCGGCAATGCTCTGGAAATCATCATGTTTAAGCATCTGTCTGCGGTGGCTTGATCAGAGACTCAGCCGGAATAACCACGCCCTCATGCAGCTTCCAGATCATTTTTAGTGTGAGCGAGCGTTTGTGATTGAGAATTCCATAGACTCGATTGCTTTTACCAATCATGGGCTCAAGGTCTTTGACTGTTAAGCCTTTACGTTCCATCTCAAACTTGATGGCTTCAACAGGATCAGGCAGATCCATAGGGAAATGCTTAGCTTCTTATGCTTCGGTCAGCGTAACCATGACATCCAGCTTTTCACCTTCAGATGTGCCAGGGCCAGCCATCATTGGGCTTTCAATTTCTGATTGAAAAGTTGCGGGTTGATAACAATCCCTAATGGACGGTGAGGGCTAAGCGGGGATATTTACAAGTTGGTGGTCGTTATCAATATGAAAAATCGTTCGCTACTGTTCGAAGAAACGCTAAACTGCGCCATAAAAATCATTAGAAGTGGCGCAGTTCTGAAAACTGCGCCATAATTGCGCCATCTATTACTTATAAGGGCGCCAAACCGTTCATGCCTCCTAACAACGAACTTCTTGCCAGCATTAAAGTATCTTCTCAAGGTGTCACACTGGCTGAGCTGTTAACGCAACACCCAAATATCGCCCGAAGAACAGCCCAGCGGCAGATTGCCAAGTTCATTGATGAAGGTCTGGTGATTGCTCGCGGAGAAGGACGTGCTCGCCGATATTTTGGTGTGGATGCCCTCCCCAACGCTGGCCTACACACGAATAGTAGAGATGCGTTTCCTTCCTTCATTCCAGTATCCGCTGATAGCCAGGATATTTTAAGTTACATCAATCAGCCGTTAGAAGCCCGCAAGCCCGTAGGTTATCAACAGGAGTTGCTCAATTCCTATCAGCCAAATAAAACTTGGTATTTGTCTGAGTCATTGCGTCGGCAATTGCACAAAATGGGGAGAACTACAGATAGTCAGCAACCTGTTGGTACCTACTCGCGCGCCATTTTAAATCGACTATTGATTGATTTATCGTGGGCATCAAGCCATTTAGAAGGGAACACTTATTCTCGATTAGATACTCGCGAACTCATTGAGCACGGAAGATCGGCTCAGGGTAAAGCGGCGATTGAAACGCAAATGATTTTGAATCATAAGTCAGCTATTGAGTTGTTGGTAGAAAATATCGATACAGCTGAATTCAATGAATATACCTTGATGAATATTCACAGCGCGCTTTCAGAAAACTTGCTGCCCAACCCGGCAGATGAAGGACGGATTCGTCAGCACGCTGTTGATATTGGTAAGAGTGTCTTCAGGCCATTGTCGGTTCCCGCGCAAATAGAAAATACTCTGAAGCTAGTATTAAGTAAGACTAGGCAAATTGGTGATGCCTTTGAGCAGTCATTTTTTATGATGGTGCATTTACCCTATTTGCAGCCATTTGCCGATATCAATAAACGAACCTCCCGCTTGGCTGCAAATCTGCCATTGTTTCGCGCCAATCTCTGTCCGTTGACGTTCCTGGATGTACCTGAGCAAGCATACAGTCGAGCCACGCTTGGTATATATGAAATGGCTCGAGTCGAATTATTGCGCGATCTTTACGTATGGGCCTATGAGCGTTCCACTCAAGAGTATTTAGCGATTAAGCAGGATTTGGCAGAGCCGGATCCCTTGCGCCTGACATGGCGTAATTTTATCAAGCAAACAATCCACTTGGTTGTTACCAGCGTCCATCAAGATCCCTATTCTGTTATACAGCAAGCTGTTAAAGCGCAAATTCCCGAACCCGAACAGAATGATTTACAAGCCTTAGTCATCGAAGAGTTGAGGCGATTGCATGAGGGCGTACTAGCTCGCTATGGTTTGCGCCCTTCAGAATTTGCCGCGTGGAAGGCTGAGCACCACCCCTATAAGAGCTGAGAACCTTTTAGCTGGCACGTAATAATGAACAACCAAATATAAAGCGTTGTGCCATTTATTCTCGTCGCTCGTCTTTTGGAAAGGATTATCGGTTAGTGCTCAACTTATGGCTTGTACGGACTTTATAGACTCTGAAGTTGGCAAAGGCTGCCGATGGTCGATACCATCTATGAGAGCGCAATTGAACACGCGAGTTTAAAGGTGGAAAGGCTTTTAATCGCGATTCGAATTATACACTGTTGAAGAACCGTATCTATTTGGGTGAAGTCTTTTACGGTGATACGTGGTGAGATAGCGAGCATGAGTCAATTATTTATCGCGACCTTTGGAGAAAATTTGCGGCACTGTTAGATACTTGCAGTCGTAGAGGCGAAAACCGGGCTTCCTCCGATGAGGGCTCAATTCTTATGTTTCGGAGGCGTGTGTTCGGTTTAGATGGCCGAGCCATGTTGCAATGGTTGTCGATAGGGAGAGGTGCATAGAATATTCGGCAATTTAGAGAATGCTCTTCTCGAACAGCTCGAGATTAAACCGTGGGCGAAGTCCGAAAGCTCCGGCCACATAGGGTCTAAAGCGCAGAGTGCCGGCAATAAAAAGCCCTAGCTGATAACAGTTGGGGCTTGGCATTTGGTGGGAACTATCAATATGAAAAACGGTTCGAGAGTTGCTCAGTTGGTGTTGGCTAGTGATAGCTACTGCGTATTGCTTCGAAGCCTATCAGGCTTTTGATTTGGGTGTCAGTCTTCCAAGAAGTAACTAATCGTGTCCATTTCCTTGTGAGGAATGCCGATGATATCAATTGAGTAGCTGCCAAACAGGTAAAACACGACATGCTGGCCTTCTGGAAAGCTGTAGTAGCCCTCGCAAATATCTACTCGTTGTTTGCCCAGGAGTGGATTTTCGGCGAGCCAGTAGAAACGCGCTTCGATATCCTTTAAGTAGCGGTTTCGCTGAGCCTTTCCCCATGTCCCTTCTGTGTAACGACCAATGTTTATTAAGTCTTCTTGGGCGCGTGGGGTAACTCTGACCTTTCTATTGGGTGTTTGTGCCATCAGGACTCAGCGTCTAAGTCATTGATAACTGAGTCCATAGAGAAATTGTCAACAAAGTCACCATTGCTGGCCTGGCTAGCGCCTTCGGCCAGATGCGAGCGCAGGGCTTCCAGCTTGCTTTTGCGTTCTTCCATAGAGCGCAGGGCATCACGCACAACCTCACTTGCGGAGCCGTAACGGCCGCTGGATATTTCATTTTTGATGAATGCTTCCCAGTGTTCACCAAGACTTAAGCTGGTAGTCGCCATGATTTACCTCTAATATTCATATGTAACAAATATGAATATAGCGCTCATTGAACAATATGGCAATAATTGTCGGTTGCAGGATGTTGAGGGCTATGAGGAATCCTGTTTGAGGTACTCAACTCAACAAGCAGTCAAGTCATGAACAACATGACTTGTCTTGCTGAATTGGCGGGCAAGGCACTGTTCCATAGGAACAATAAACGCAACAATCACCAGCTTTTGGTTTCAACAGTACGTGACACTGTTCGCATTCATAAAACCATTGGCACGCATCGGTGGGCATGGTTTCCATTTTCCTATGGCTGCATTCCGGGCAGGTAAGCTCTGATTGCAAATTCACATTTGAAGTCATGGCGTTTCGGTTTCCACCATTGTCGATGGATAACCTGCATTGGCAGTCGCTGCGGTTAGCGCTTTAACTGTAGTTTTTTCGTCATCAAAGATCACAACCGCTAATTTGGTACTGTAGGTAATTTCAGCTTTGCTAACGCCATCAACGTTTTGCAAAGCCTGTTTCACGGTAATCGGACAGGTCGCACAATTCATGGTTGGCACTTCCAAAGTTACTGTTTGCTCTTTGGCAAACGTGCTCAGACTAAGCAGAGACAATAGGATCACTAATACTAATTTTTTCATCATGTACTCCAAGTTTAAAAGTTCGATTCTTAATACAGCTCTCTGGCGTCCAGTTTTATGCAAACCAAAGAATCCAATAATTACTGGTCACAAGTACAAATGCTGTGAGTAGGGTTAACCAAAATACCAACTGGCGTCGTTTGCGAACTTTCGGTACCGCACAAGTAGCACCGGGCTCACAATCTTTGATCGGGCGATAGACCTTCCATCCTGCAAAGCCAAATAGAACTAAAACGGCCACAATAAAAATGGGACGATACGGCTCTAAAAGCGTTAGGTTGCTAATCCAGGAGCCACTAATGCCTAGCAACAATAAAACCAAAGGTCCTGCACAACAAACACTCGCGCCAATAGCTGCTAGCACCCCACCAATAAGTGGTAGATTAGACACTTTACGGGACACCTTATGCCTCCAATATGATTAATTTATAGAGTTAGTTTAAACTCCGTACCATAGTACGGAGTCAAGGTGGTTTTTAGGATTGGATAAGGCTACGGTAGGAGAGAATCAATGATCGGGCAGTGACTGTCATCGTCATTGCTTAGGCATTGCGTTAAAAGTGCCTGCAATGCATTTTCCAAGCGTCGTAAATCAGCCATTTTTTCTTTCACGGTACTGAGTTTATGCTCTGCTAGTTCCTGCACCTGACCGCATGGGCGGTCGTTCAAGCTTAGTAGATTGGCGATTTCATTGAGGGTAAATCCTAAATCTTGTGCTCGCTTAATAAATCTAATGCGGTCAACCGTTTCATCAGGATACTGGCGATAGCCAGTTTCAGGTTTAATGGGCTGCGCAATCAGGTTTTTCCGTTCATAAAAGCGGATTGTCTCGACGCTGACGTTTAGTTCTTTGGCAACTTTACTGATAGTTCTTGTCATTAATTTATCCGGATTGATGTAGCTGACTTGCACTAAAAAAGATAATCAACGCGCCAACAATGCACAGTAGTGCACTGACCTTTCCCCTCGATTAGTACCAACCTCTCGATGAGATTTCCCATATTAGGCAGCCTTTTCCGCAAAAGCTACCGGGGTTAAATAATTTAGCGAGCTGTGGGGGCGTTCATTATTGTAATGGTGTTGCCATTTGGCGACCTCATAGCGGGCTTCTTGTAATTTCCTAAACCAATGCTGATTTAAGCAAGCATCCCTGAATCGACAATTAAAGCTCTCTACAAACGCATTTTGCGTCGGCTTTCCTGGCTGAATAAAATTGAGCTTCACTTTAGTTTCCTGACTCCAAAAGAACATCGACTTACTTGTAAATTCAGTGCCATTATCACAGGTTATACTGCTAGGCTTACTGCGAACTTCGATCAGGTCTGATAGGAAGCGGGCGACGCGAGCACCCGATATCGAGTATTCCGTTAGCTGACCAACAATTTCGCGCGTGTAATCGTCAACGACATTTAAGATTCTAAAACGTCGATGGTTCGCGAGTTGATCCGACACAAAGTCCATCGACCAACTTTGATTAATCTCAGTAGCGGGATCCGAGACAATACGCGGACGAGTAAGCTTCTTTCGTTTCTTAGTTCGCACCTGAAGGCATTCTTCGGTGTAGACGCGATAAGTACGCTTACGGTTCACCACTAATCCCTCTCGCTTTAACAGCGCATGAAGCATTAATTAGCCATAACGTGAGTACTTCGCCGCAAGTTCTTTGAGGCGCTTACGAAGTCGCTCATCGCCATATCCAGCGGCCTTGTATCGAAAGCCAGTCCGACTGACCTGTGCCAGCGCACATGCTCGGCGCTGAGAAAAACCAAACCGTTCCATCAAAAAGACTACGATCGGTTTGCGGTCGGCTGGCTTTACCAATTTTTTGAAACAATTTCCTTCATCGCTTCGACTTCAAGAAGCTTATCGGCTAGTAACCGCTTCAACTTGCCATTTTCTGGCTCTAGTTCACGTAGCCTTTTTGCCTCATTCACTTCGAGGCCTGCGTACTTAGAGCGCCAGTTATAGAATGTGCCCGACGAAATGCCCATATCTCGGCAAATATCGTCTGCCTTCGCTCCGGCTTCATGCTGCTTGATTGCCTTGATAATTTGCTCTTCTGAGTAACGTTTCTTCATTGTCTTGAGATCTCCCTCTGGGTAGATTAACTGGAAATCTCGTCGATGTCGTGGTTCTAATTACCGGGGAAAGGTCAAGCCAAGATGAGAAGATTTGAACCAAGCTGACTTCGCAACATGCACTAGAGCCCAGTGATAGCCGCGTTCTTGAGGTTCGATTTGAGGAGATTTGAAGCGAGTTGACTCGCTTCGAAAGAAGAAATTGGTGGAGCCGGGGGGAGTTGAACCCCCGTCCGCCAGTACGCCATTTTCGGCTCTACATGCTTAGTCTCCCTCAATTAAGTTAACCGCAAACAGCCCGAGGGACAGGACGTTATTGGCGATCTTGATAAAAGTTTAGTAACGCAGCCTCAAGCAAACCTTGTTACGATCCAGTTCTATATGACAGTCAGCAGCGCGATACTGGCACCTTGCTGATGACCGATAGCGGGCGAACCGCTATTAAAGGTTTATGCAGCTAGTGCGTAACCTTCATAGTTAGAGTCGTTTGCAACTATAACAAATACAGCTTTGGATTAACGTGATTGGCTGTCATCACGGCATGCACCAGAAAACTTTGTTACCGTCGTCGAATCCAAGTCGGCCCCAATGTTCTCTTGAACCCGCGCAGTATAGCTAATTGCTGTGCTAGGTGGAAGCGTTTAAGTAGGTGGGTTCTACTCAGATGCGCAGTAAATTATGCCCACCACTTTCGCATAACTCGCCACATCACAAAAAGAAACAGCAGAGGTATGAGTAGCGTCTGTAGTAGGAAGATCACCGTCAGATCCACTACCGAAACGGTGGTAGCTTGAAGGCTTTGATTTAAGGCATCCTCGTCACTCAAGAAGGCCTCTAATTCCTGCGCAATTTGCTGCCAGTCTCTATCATGCGGGTCTACCTCGGTTGTTGGCGCTTCCCAGTTCCAGTAACCAATAGGGTCTTCGGTGAACGCAGGTCGTGTACTCTCGGCCGGTTCACTGGTAGTTGTGGGGGTGACAGTGGTCCCGGCAGTGGTACTCGCGGTCGAACTGTTGGTGCTGCCGCTACTGGGCAAGCTTGAACTGGGTGCAGCACTAGCTGCCTCGTGTTCTTCAGGGCTCGTAGCGTCAGCGTTATCGGGTACGGTGTAAGTATCACTGATGCTCGTGAGTACCGCCTGACTCTGAATCAGTTCATCGTGGGAGGCACTCCGGTATTCAGACAGCAGCAACCAGTCCGCTGTTTCACTCAACAGTAAGGTGGTGGGGACTATGAATCGTAGCGCAAAGGCGCACACTAACAACCGCCTTGAGAACTCAAAGTGATGGCGATAACGCGGCAATAAACTTGCTGCCAGCGCCACGGCGGCGAGGGTTAAGAACACGTTGAAGTACTTGCCTGAAGTGATAAGCAAAAGCAGTTTCTGCATTCCAAGCGAAGCGAGTGCTAACAAACTCATCCAGCTAAAGCTCTCAATCAAGTCATTTAGCGGATCTAAAAACTCCCCCGGTTGAATAGCAAGCCCGGCAAAGACGCTGACGGAAACACTCACACTCTGGACCACGGAGATTGCCCCATTGATCAACTTAGCCGTAGCGAAGATACCGAAGGCATCGAGCATGGTGAGGTTAATAAGCTCGTGCGCGGCATCGCTAAGCCAGGGCACCCAAGCAACTACTAACGCCGCTACGAGAAAAACTAGCCAATAGCCAATCTGTCGATGACTCAATTCAGTTGCGCTAGTCATATTCTCAAACCTTTAAAAAGATGCCACGCTTGTACATTGCGTGGATAGGCAGATAACACACTGCAAGAAACACCAACGCAAAGGCTAGGGAACCTGGCTTGTCGCCAAAGGCCGGCTGAAACAGCGTAGCGTACAGCCAACCCTGCAGTGAGGTTTCGCCCACTGGAATCATAATTACTAGTCGGCTGAGTAGCGCCGCCAGTACATAAATTGCGATGGCGTTGGTGCCACAAACTACTAAGGGCGCAGACCACCCACGAATTTCTAGTTGATCTAAAATCAGCATAAATGCCGCCGTAACGACTAGCGTCACCCCCGCCGTTACCAGCACAAAGCTTGGGGTCCAAAGTGTCTTATTAATGGGGATTTGCTCGCTGATAAAATCACCAAGTACAAAGAGCACAATACCGGACAGCGCTACCCAGAAAATACTACTTGCTTCCTTATTAATGAAGAATTTTGCACACACGGCCCCAAGTAATGCCGAGCTCGTCGCTGTTAAGGTGCTGAGTAACCCCTCTGGGTCATAGGCAAATGGAACAATGATATCGAAGTAAACGTGCTCTCTACCTAAAAAGAAATCGTCAATGAAGGCAGCAAAGTTATTCCCGTGCACAAGTGTTCCCGCCATATCCACACCCAAAACGCTATAGGGGGCTAGCATCATCATTGCCCAATAGGCTGCGCACAACGCCGCTGCGCTGACAAGCCAACTTAGGGGTTTGCTATTCAGTACAATGATCGTGCAGAAGATATAGACGAGAGCAATGCGTTGCAGTACCCCCATAATCCGAATGGTTTCTACTTGAGACTCCCACCAGTTGAAGCCCTCCTGGCCAAATGGATAATAAAAGACGGCAATAAGTAAGCCTAACCCAAAAAGCTTTAATGCCCGCGTACCGATATTGGCATAGATCTTTAGGTCCGGAGTTTTCGTGTCTAGGCCGCTGGCTACAATGGACATGCCCATGATGAAGAGAAAGGCAGGAAAGATAACGTCGGTGGGTGTCCAGCCATTCCAGCTGGCGTGGAGTAAGGGGGCGTAAACATGCCCCCAGTCGCCAGGCGTGTTGACAATAATCATTGCCACTACCGCAAGTCCGCGGAGCACATCAAGACTTAGGAGCCGATTAGATGAGTAACGACTAAATACCGATTGCGTGTAGTGACTTACTGGGTTCATTTGTAGCGCTCCGACTTTTTCTCTAGATTACCGCATGCGAGGTGGGGGGGAAAGTCAAAGCGATGGTATATCATTCACGTGCGAGGTGTCAGCTAGCTATTAATTCCTTTAGTGCTAAAGCAGAGTAATCGCTATTTGAATAGCTGATAAATTGTCTGCTGCAGTTCTTGAATACTGCTTAAGCGGTTACGGGTTAATAGTGAATTCAAAAATAGCTTTGCTGTTTTCAAATTTAGATTACAGTAATGGGCTGCGCCGATTAAGTCGCCACTGCGAACTAGTTCTACACAAAGTTTCGCTTCACCAGGTGTGGCGCGAAGATTCTCCGTTATATCAGAGATCTTAAGTGTTGGAATGAGATCCCCCTCATAAAATTCAATCTGAATCGCCCCAAGGTTGTTGAATTCTGAACGTGAAACGAGCGCGAAAAGTGTTTCGTTGTCAGGTACTGGTACGACGCGAAGTGCGTTTAATTCAGAAGTCACAGACGTGCTTAATGTTAAATCTGAAGCCTGACGAAGGCTATCGCAAAAGTCCTGATCACTGCAGACAATATCGCCCTCGTCACTGATACGGATTATCTCTGATGTTTGGCAAAATTCTTGAAAACTTCGCGAACTGTAGAGAACAGAATGATCTGTATCCAAGACCACACAGGGTTGAGTTTTACCTTGGATAGCTCCGTTCTGTTCAGCGTATTCGCTAAAGTTGTCATCGTCTGTCCAATAGGCGGTAAAACTCTGCTTGGCTTTTACGGCTACCCGCTCAAGATCTCGCATATCATTTCTATTAAATTTTGCTTCAATAGCACTACGAGAAAAGATCAAAATAGCACGTAGTTCAGAATTTATACTGAATGACATAGAACAGTAATCGGAAATTCCTAGGCACGATAGATAGGCCTTTTCAAGTCCCGAAGGGGCTTCTAAGCTACGAAGTTCCAAAGATTGGGCAAGCGAGGCTACATGTAGCCCTGAGTAGTTCAAGGCATCGGTAATGGGTTGGAAGCGAAAGGCACCATACGGCCACCGATACAGCCAATCACGAATACCTGAGGAATGGGTGTGCCAGTGATCTTTGATCGTATTTCGAGTGGTCGAAAAGGAAATTAAGTCAACCTTCGACGCGCCAACTAACCGTCCAAAGCACGATAGTCCCTGAGACATTTCCGTCTCATCAATGGCTTTGCGCTGCAGGCGATAGAAAAAATCGTCCAAGTTATCGAGGTCTTCTAATCCTTTAGTCGACAACGCCTCATCGGAGGGTGGCACGAACGTTACCATGTTAGCTATTCCTTAGCGAAAACAGTTCTCTTAATGTTCCGTAGAAGCTACCTGAAAACTGCACTTCGTAAGACAATAGGAGTGGGTCGTTTTGTTGTTATTAATCAAATTTCTTATTTGAATTAACAAAAATATATCGCTTAAAAAAGTGTGATGCAAGTCACATTTACGAGCCCGGTAAAATTAATTCTGTCGTTGCGTAGTAGAAGGTCGGTATTGAGAGAGCCTACGGAGCTGTAAATTGGAGCATTTAGTCACACTAGGGATAACTCTCGGGTCACCGGTTGTAGGCTAATTTTTGTCAGTACTGAGGATTCGTTGGCGCATAGCTGATTGCTCAGATTAGTTATCTGGAGTACAGCAAGGAGATTAAGGCGTTTGGGTAAATCAGTAGGTAGCTAAGCGCTAACTTAGCTACCTAACAAAGCGTCACTACGAGAGAAGCTTTTGCAGGGTTGGAAACAGCATGGTAATAATCAGCGTAGGGCAGATTAACTTCACATACCATGGCCAGACCTTAACGAACCAAGCCGACTCCCCCTCTGGGTGACCAGCTGCAATAGCTTTCATCGCTTCATTACGATTCCAGAGCCAACCCGCAAATATACAGAACGCTAGGCCAATCAATGGCTCTAGGTAAACGGTGGCGAGATCTGCCACAAAGCCAAACATACTGTCAAAATTTAGCGCAATGATTATGCTGAACGCTAAGATGAGCGAGCCAGTAGTAAATGTCGCGATTTTTCGCTCAATATTGAAATGCTCGCTCACGAAGCTTACGGGCACTTCAAGCATCGAGATTGAAGAGGTCAACGCCGCAATACTCATTAGTAGGAAAAACGCGATGGCCACGAAACTTCCTGTTGCGCCCATTCCGTCAAATACCGACGGTAGAACCGCAAAAATTAATCCCGGCCCAGCAGCTAATTCGCCTGCTTCGCTATAAATTGTGGTGCCGTATTCCTGGGCTACAAACATCGCGGGAATAATTAACAGCCCGGCGGTGAAGGCAATACCGGTATCGATGATGGTTAGCGAGGCGCCAAGTCGTGGAAGATTTTCCTTTTCGCTGACATAGGAACCGTAGATAAGCATGGTTCCCACGCCTAGGCTCAATGAGAAAAAGGCTTGTCCCATGGCACTTAATAGCAAGTCTGGATTAGTAATTCCGGAGAAGTCAGGAACTAGGTAGAGCTTTAAACCGTCCATCGCTCCGGGCTGCATTAATACGTAAATGATCAACGCTACGAGGATGGTGATTAAACTGGGCATAAGACGCGTAGACCACTTTTCGATGCCATCACGAACCCCACCCACAATAATGAGCATTGTGAGTACCGAGAAAAGTATGGTGAAAATGATGTCTCTGCCTGGGCCTTGAGTAGTGAGCCAAGTACCCGTCTCAGTAGCGCCCGCTAGCGTAGCAATAGGCTCTATCATATGAGACATCATCCAGCCCGCAAGAATGGAGTAGAAACTCAGGATTAAACTGGCTGTTAACACCCCGGTCAAACCAACCGTCGCGCCAACATAGTGGGCGGCCTTACCCGAACTGACACTACCTAGTGCGTCCACCACGTTAGCGCGCTTAGCGCGGCCAATCGTGAGTTCTGCCATCAGTGCCGGATACGCTAACAAAAATGCCAAGGCGAGATAAACTAGGACGAAAGCTGCGCCGCCATTACTCGCAGTTTGAGTAGGGAACCCCCAAATGTTACCAAGCCCTACAGCGGAACCCGCTGCCGCCATGAGAAAACCTAAACGCGATGAAAATTGACCCCGAGCAGCCATACAACAACCTCTAATTATTATTTTGTTACTACTCTAAAGGAGCAGGCGGTGAAAAACTAGATGAGCGAAGCGGTTAGTTTGTCTCGCGAACTAATCGCTGTTTTTGGCGATCCCAATCACGATCCTTTTGAGTCTCGCGCTTATCGTGCATTTGCTTACCTTTCGCTAAGCCAATTTCAACCTTGATAAGATGAGCCTTCCAATACATTGCTGTACAAACAATGGTGTAGCCTTTCTGCTGAGCGGCGTCACGAAAACGCTGGATTTCTTTGCGATGCATTAGCAACTTGCGCACCCGATTCGGTTCAACCACAAAATGTGTTGAGACCGTATTGAGCGGGTTGAAGTGAGCATTTAACAGCACGGCTTCGTCATTGTGGAAGTCTACATAGGTATCGGTCAGCTGAACCTTACCTTCGCGCGCACTCTTTACTTCCCAGCCTTGAAGCGAGATGCCCGCTTCCAGTTTGTCAGAAATGTGATAGTCGAACTTGGCACGACGATTCTGTGCAATAGTTCCAGATTGTGCTTTCGGTTTCTTTTTTGCCATGGCTCGCATTTTAAACGCAGCGTTGAAAATAGCCAGAATTTTTCGCAGTGGATAGCCGTATCTCAAGGACACCCTTCGAATGAACGGTTATAAGGCTATCGCTTAGCAAGAGTCGCAATTATGAGTTCGCGTTGGTATGATTTGCAGGCTCTTAACACCTCAGAGATGATCATGCCTAAAATTGAACGCTCGGCGCTATTGCCCTACGCTGCTGATGACCTATTTGAGTTGGTCAATCAGGTTGAAGATTACCCACAGTACATGTCGGGTTGCGTTGGCGTTGATGTATTGTCGCGCAGCGAAGATCACTTAGAGGCTCGGCTACATCTAAGCAAAGCGGGTGTTAAACATAGCTTCACAACACGTAACGCACTAACTAAGCCAACGAAAATGGTGATGACGCTAGTTGATGGGCCGTTCAAACAATTCTCAGGAGAATGGACCTTTATTTCACTTAGCGAATCGGCGAGTAAAGTAAGCTTGAACTTAGAGTTTGAGATGAATAGTGGAATTTTGAAAGCGGCTGCCTCGAAGTTGTTCGAGTATACTGCAAATGAAATGTTAGATGCCTTAGTAAAGCGGGCGAACGAGAGGTTAAAGCCGTCATGATCGACACTATTAATGTGGAAGTAGCCTACGCAATGCCCGATAAGCAAACTATCAAGGCCTTATCTGTACCAATCGGTACCACGGCCTTAGCCGCAGTCGAGCTGTCAGGAATTACAAAAGAATATCCACAAATAAATCCTAAAACGGACAAAATGGGTATTTTTAGCAAAGCCTTCAGTGCAAAGCAGGGCCCAGATACCTATGAGCTCAAAGCGGGTGATCGAGTTGAGATCTATCGACCGCTAATAGCGGATCCGAAAGAGGCACGCCGTAAACGTGCGGAGAAGAAAGCCGCTGAGTAGTGGCTTTATGTCCTACCGAGTTTCCGAGTTAGTTCCAGCGTTACGAGTATTCGGCGTTTCGAGGTAAAGATATTAGCACGAAAAAAAACCAGCTAATGAGTCTTCTAAGAAGCATGTCAGTTAGCTGGCTTTTCGAGATGTAGTAGTTCGCTTAGTCTTCAGAAACGATTTGCGCATCCAACTGGCTATCGATCTCAATCAGCAAGTCATTATCAAATGTTAGAATCAGACGTTTAGTTCGAGTCACTTCATCTGCATCCTTGAGGCTCCAGTAGTAATCCCAACGATTCGCATTAAAGGTATCTGCGACTAGTGGCGTACCCAACACAAAGCGTACCTGTGATTTGTCCATACCAATTTCAAGTTGTTCGACTTTTTCCGCAGAAATGACATTACCCTGTTGAATGTCAATTTTGTACACCCGAAAGCGCGAGCAGCCACTTAGGGCTAGGAAGGTAGCGAGAGCTAGTACAATAAAGGTATACTTTTTCATTATTCGGTTATCCAGTACTACAAGTGAGTTGAGATAATACCTAAGCTAAAGCCAACATAGAAGAGCAAAAGGTTCATAAATGCCTAGCAAAAATATTGAGTTGAAAAAAGCGGGTCTGAAAGTTACCCACCCCCGCGTTAGAATACTGCAAGTGCTCGAAAGTTCCCCGGACCGTCATTTAAGTGCTGAAGATGTCTACCAGCACCTTCGTGACGCTGGTGACGACGTTGGTATTGCGACTGTTTATCGAGTATTAACTCAATTTGAGCAGGTGGGTATGGTACAAAAATTGAACTTCGATGGTGGTCAAGCGGTATTCGAATTGGATGATGGCGATCACCATGACCACATGGTCTGTGTCGATACGGGCAAGGTCATAGAATTTCACTCAGAGGAAATTGAGCGTCTTCAAGAAGAAATTGCAGCCGCACATGGTTATGAGATCAGTGACCACTCGCTCGTATTGTATGTAAAGCCTAAAGCTTAAGAGAAGGCGAGTCGGATCCCTGAGCGATATCTCGCCTCGGTCATAAAGTGATAGGTACTAGTATAATACGGTAACTCGTGAAGCTCGTTCCCCTTCGCACCTCACTCGTCCCGATTTTCGTTACTAACGGTGTCTGCGACGGGGCTTAGATCGATTCAAACGTACTAATGCATCAACGCAGTGAGTTCATCAACTTCCTCTAATAGCGCCCGTGCATTGGCTCGTGTTTGCTCCTTCACCTCGCTACCCCCCAACATTCTAGCCAGTTCTTCAGTACGTTCGTCCGATGATAGATAATGTAAGGTTGAATGGGTGTTGCCCTTTTTGGTTGTTTTCGAGACATGCCAGTGGTTATGCGACTGTGCTGCAACTTGAGGTTGATGAGTGACACTAAGTACCTGCAGCTTAACGCCCAATTTGCGCATCAGTTGGCCTATCTTAGACGCTGTTGTACCGCCGACGCCTACATCGACTTCATCAAATAGAAGGGTAGGCACGGTTGCTACGCTCGCCGTGACTACCGAGATAGCCAGCGCGATACGACTTAGTTCGCCACCTGAGGCAACTTTGTTAAGCGGTCCAAAGGGCTGGCCGATATTGGTTTGCACCATGAAATTGACACTTTCTGTGCCTGTAGGTGATAAGTCCGAAGAGTTAGCTGTCTGCCACTCCACCTTGAGCTTCGCGCCATCCATCGCCAACTCACCAAATAACTTATTCACCGAAGAGCTAAGTGTCTGTCCGGCTTTCACTCGCGCTTTAGCGAGTTTTGCCGCGGCCTGGTAGTAGTGGTCTTCGACTTCTGTCATGGCACTTCGTAGTGTCTCAACCTGGGCATCGATACCCGAGAGAGCTAATAGTTCATCGCTCAGTGCTAGATGAAGAGAAGGCAATGCCTCGGGCATCACTTTGTGCTTTCGTGCTACCGCATAAATGGCCTCAAGACGTTGAGTAACCGTATTCAACGCCTCGGGATTGTGCTCGACGCCACTGAGATGCTGGCGCAACTCTGAGGTGGCTTCATCGGCATGAATTAGCGCGGTGTTTAGGAGTTCAATGGCTGTTTCTGCGGAACTTGAAATAACGGGCATGTTCGTAAGGGCGTTAATGGCACCTTGGAGCTGAGTGCGAATACCATCGTCGTCATCGATGAGTGAACTAGCCTCTTCGCCGGCACTAATCAGAGCCTGAGCATGAGAGAGAACCTGTTGCTGTTCTTCTAGCGTCTCAATCTCACCCTCAGTAAGTTCTAGGGCATCCAATTCCGAGACTTGGTATTGAAGGAGTTGTTTGCGCGCAACGCCCTCTTCTGGATTAGCGGTGAGTAGCTTGAGTTCCTTTCGATAATTACGCCATTGATAGGCATAACTCGCGACGCTCGATCTCAGTGTATTGAGCTGGCCAATGTTATCGATTAAATCTAGCTGGTGTGCAGTATTAAGTAGTGCCTGATGACCATGTTGGCTGTGAATTTCAGCTAGTAATGGTGCGAGCTGCTTGAGCTGTGAAGCGGCAACGGGTCGACCGTTTAAGAACGCCTTGCTTCGCCCGTCAGCGGCAACCACTCGCCTGAGGATGCAGTGATCTTCGTCCATTAGCTCATGGGCCGTAAGCCAATCAATAGCGGCTCTGTTCTCTCGGATGTCAAAGCAGGCAGAGATGTCAGCGCGTTTTGCGCCGTGACGCACATAGCCCGCATCGGAGCGAGCGCCGAGCGCTAGACTCAGCGCGTCTAGCATAATGGATTTTCCCGCACCGGTTTCGCCCGTAATAACAGTCAGCCCAGGGCTGAACTCCAGATTAAGTTCTTCAACGAGTGCGAATTGAGATATTGATAGTTCACTTAGCATAACTGTGCATCCATACAGTGTTTTTATATACAGTACGCTGTTGATGAAAATTTGACAAGAGGGGCTTGAAAAATAATTTGTAGCATCCATATAGCTAACATCGATAGGAAATTGCAACGGAGTAAATCGTGAGCGATAAAGATGTAGAAAACGAAGAGCAGCAAGTACAGGCTAACGAAGAGGCTTCGGTAGAAGCAACGGAAGATCTGACCGCGGAAGAGCAATTGGAAGCGCAGATCGAGTCGTTGAACGATGAAGTTGGTCAGTTGAAGGATCAGATGCTTCGTGTTCAAGCGGAAGCTGCCAATATTCGCCGTCGATCTGAGATCGATGTCCAGAACGCTCACAAGTTTGGTCAAGAGAAGCTCGTCAAAGATTTGCTTCAGGTTGCCGATAACTTGGAGCGAGCGCTGACGGCGATTGATCGTGAAGACGAAGCGGTTAAGCCGCTTGCTGAAGGTGTTGAACTGACGCTTAAGTCATTCATTGACAACTTGGCGAAGCACAAAGTTGAAGCCGTTAACCCAGTTGGTGAGCCATTCGACCCGAACCTACACCAGGCCATGACGATGGTGCCGAATGCCGACCTAGAGCCGAACACGGTGATGGACGTTATGCAGAAGGGCTATACCTTGCACGGCCGTATTGTTCGACCAGCAATGGTAGTGGTTTCGAAGGCAGCGGACTAAAAATTTTTTGAATGAGGGTTGAAAAAACTTTTTCGAACCCCATTTAAGTTACATAGATTGATAAACGGTGTAGCAATACACCAACCGAAATTTGATTGGAGGCCACTATGGGCAAAATCATTGGAATTGACTTAGGTACTACTAACTCTTGTGTTGCGGTAATGGAAGGCGACAAGGTTAAAGTAATTGAAAACGCAGAGGGCGACCGTACTACGCCTTCGATCATTGGTTACGCTGACGACGGCGAAACGTTAGTCGGTGCAGCGGCGAAACGCCAGGCCGTTACTAACCCGCACAACACCGTTTACGCAATTAAGCGTTTGATTGGTCGTAAGTTCACTGACAACGAAGTTCAGAAGGATCTTAGCCTAGTACCATTTGGTATCGTAGCGGCCGATAACGGTGACGCATGGGTTGAGGTTAAGGGCGAAAAGCAGGCTCCACCACAGATTTCTGCTGAAGTACTTAAAAAGATGAAGAAGTCAGCTGAAGACTATCTTGGTGAAAGTGTTACCGAAGCCGTGGTCACTGTTCCGGCTTACTTCAATGATTCACAGCGCCAAGCAACTAAGGACGCGGGTAAGATTGCCGGTCTTGAAGTTAAGCGCATCATCAACGAGCCGACCGCCGCCGCTATGGCTTACGGTTTGGACAAAGCGAAGGGCGAACGCAAAGTAGCGGTCTATGACCTTGGTGGTGGTACTTTCGATATTTCTATCATCGAAATTGATGAAGCAGACGGCGATATTCAGTTCGTAGTGCTTTCTACAAACGGTGACACGCACCTTGGTGGTGAAGATTTCGACCTAGTGTTGATTAACTACCTTGCGGACGAGTTTAAGAACCAGTCAGGTATTGATCTGAAAGGTGATGCGCTAGCGATGCAGCGTTTGAAGGTGGCTGCTGAGAAGGCGAAGATTGAATTGTCTTCAAGCTCACAGACTGAAGTTAACGAGCCATACATCACGGCTGACGCAACTGGTCCTAAGCACTTGGTGGTTAAGCTGACTCGCTCTAAACTTGAGTCGCTAGTCGAGAAGCTCATTGAGCAGTCACTTGCTCCGGTTCGCCAGGCACTTGACGATGCGGACCTAAGCGTTTCTGAAATCGATGACGTTATCTTGGTAGGTGGTCAGACACGTATGCCTTTGGTCCAGGAGAAAGTAACAGCTTTCTTCGGCAAAGAGCCACGTAAAGACGTTAACCCAGATGAAGCAGTAGCAATGGGTGCGGCAATTCAGGGTGCGGTACTTTCTGGTGATGTGACTGACGTGCTTCTTTTGGATGTGACGCCTCTGTCGCTAGGTATCGAGACGATGGGTGGTGTTGCAACGCCACTAATTGAGAAGAACACCACGATTCCTACTAAGAAGTCACAGGTATTCTCAACAGCCGATGACAACCAGACAGCGGTAACTATCCACGTGGTTCAGGGTGAGCGTAAGCAAGCTACTCAGAACAAATCATTGGGTCGTTTCGACTTGGCTGACATCCCGCCAGCACCACGTGGTATGCCACAGATTGAAGTCACTTTCGACATCGATGCTAACGGTATTCTTAACGTCAGCGCGAAGGACAAAGCAACTGGTAAAGAGCAGTCGATTGTTATTAAGGCTTCTTCTGGTCTGAGCGACGAAGAGATCGAGCAAATGGTCAAGGACGCGGAAGCTAATGCTGAAGCGGATAAGGCGTTCGAAGAAGTTGTTCAAGCGCGTAATGCTTTGGAAGGTCTAACGCACGCTTCGAAGAAGACACTCGAAGAAGCTGGTGATAAGGCAACTGAGGAAGAGAAAGCGGCTATCGAAGCAGCGATTACTGAAGCAGAAGAAGCGGCTAAAGGCGAAAGCAAAGAAGCGATGGAAGCTGCTACCCAGAAGCTAACTGAAGCGACTTCAGGTTTGGCACAGAAGATGTACGCTGAGCAAGCTGAAGCCGAGCAAGGCCAAGCTAGCGATGCAACTCAAGCTCAAGGCGACGACGTAGTTGACGCTGAGTTTGAAGAAGTGAAAGACGAAAAGAAGTAAGCGCCTAGGCGTGAGCTAAAGCAGGGCGCATCAAGAGGGTAATACTTCTTGCTTGCGCCTTTTGCGTTATTGGATAAAGGCAAAATTTGATGTCAAAAACAGATTATTATGAAGTGCTTGGTGTAGGGCGCGACGCAACTGAGAAAGATCTTAAGCGAGCTTATCGTAAGGTTGCAGCGAAGTATCACCCAGATCGTAATCCCGATGACCCAAAAGCTGAAGAGAAGTTTAAAGAAGCTTCAGAGGCCTACGAAATTCTCTCCGACTCGCAAAAGCGTGCAGCCTATGACCAATATGGTCATGCAGCTTTTGAACAGGGCGGCCAAGGTGGCGGCGGTTTCGGTGGCGGTGGCGCTGGATTTGGCGATATTTTCGGTGATGTCTTTGGTGATATCTTCGGTGGTGGTCGTCGTCAGCGTGGACCTCAGCCAGGACGTGATCTTCAGTACAACCTTGAGCTAACGCTTGAAGAAGCGGTTCACGGTGTTAAGAAGACGATTAAGATTCCTACGGATGTAGACTGTGACACCTGTGACGGTTCCGGTTCGAAAGACGGCTCTAAGCCTGAGACCTGTGGCACCTGTAATGGCCACGGACAAGTGCGGATGCAACAGGGTATGTTTGCGGTTCAGCAGGCCTGTCCAAGCTGTCATGGTCGCGGTTCGGTTATCAAGGATCCATGCTATTCGTGCCGAGGAACTGGGCAGAAGGAAATTGAGAAATCACTTTCTGTTAATATTCCAGCCGGTGTTGATACGGGCGCACGAGTTCGTCTTTCCGGCGAGGGTGAAGCTTCACCGAATGGTGGCCAAACCGGCGACCTCTTCGTCATGGTTCATGTTCGCGAACACAAGATCTTTGAGCGCGATGGTAAGAACCTCTATTGCAACGTCCCAGTAAGTATCGTTGATGCGGCACTGGGCGGTGAAATTGAAGTGCCAACCTTGGACGGTAAAGTTAAGCTGAAGATCCCATCGGAGACTCAGTCTGGCAAGATGTTCCGTCTTCGCGGCAAGGGTGTTGTAGATCTTCGCGGCGGCTCAGCGGGTGACTTGATGTGCCGGATGCAGGTTGAGACTCCCGTTAAGCTCAACAAGCGCCAAGTAGAAATCTTAGAAGAATTCCGAGAAAGCTTGGAAGGTGATAAAAATTCACCGCGTAAAAAGAGTTGGTTTGACGATGTGAAGAATTTCTTCGCAGGCGAATAAAGACAAAGGATGCTTCGGCATCCTTTTTTTTGCCTGAACGAAGTAGCGGGCGCAGGATGCAATTAGGGGTCGGGTACATAACTAAGGATGCAATTAGGGGTCGGGTACATAACTAACGACAACCTTAAGTATGGAACGCCAAAGGTACCAGCGTGGATATTATGTACCCGTCCCCAATCGCGCAAAGCTTGTAACGCCCTCCGCACCAGTCGGCATAATATGTACCCGACCCCTAATTGCTATGTACCCGACCCCTAATTGCTATTCCGCCCTGGTATAGGAGCTATAGGGGATCTATTTTTACCTGCCAGGTATTTGGGTGTAGACTGCTAGCAAATAGTTAACGAGCAAACATCATGAAAAAAATTGCTGTAGTCGGTGCGGGTGGTCGTATGGGTCGGGCCCTAATTAATGCAGTGAATGACGCTACGGATATGAATCTGAGCGCGGCGACGGCGCGAGCGGAAAGCTCTCTGCTAGGTGTTGACGCAGGTGAATTGGCAGGCGTTGGGAAGTTGGATGTTGCCGTGGTGAGTTCGGATGACTTAGCTGAACAGAACTTCGACGTACTCATTGATTTCAGTCAGCCCGAGCTCAGCCTCAAGAACCTGAGAGTTTGTGCGCAATTAAACGCGTCGGTAGTTCTTGGGACTACCGGCTTTAGCGCTCAGGAGCGGGAACAGATCAATGAGTTAGCGAAGCAGATTCCTATCGTATTCTCCGCGAACATGAGCGTGGGGGTGAATGTGGCGCATAAGCTGCTAGCGATGGCGGCTAAAGCGATGGCTGATGACTATGATATTGAGATTGTAGAGGCTCACCACCGCTTCAAAAAAGATGCGCCATCGGGCACGGCATTAGCCATGGGCGAAGTTATTGCTGATACCATAGGTCGCAATCTCGATGAAGTGGCAATTTATGGTCGCGAAGGCTTCACTGGCGAACGTGAGAAAGAGACTATCGGCTTCGCTACGGTTCGCGGCGGCGATGTCGTGGGTGATCACACGGTTATGTTTTTAGGTGACGGCGATCGCCTTGAAATTACTCACAAAGCGTCAAGCAGAAACACCTTCGCGAAGGGCGCGGTTAAAGCTGCACGATGGCTCAAGGGGCAGGAAAACGGCCTTTACACTATGGCCGATGTACTGGGTCTTGACTCAAAGCGTTGAGCTTCCTTTAAGGCGCTATCGCGCCTTTAATTCACCGGCTCAGAGAGTGAAATTCCATTGATGATGAGTTCGCCCGATATCAACTCGATCAGCGCATCATAGCCACCCGCCTCATCTGGAATTAGGTACCCAGCTTCCCCATACTGCTCAAGTAATTGCTCTAAACTCAGTCGCACCTTTTCGCTTTCAGCTTGAAAGTCAGCGGCGTTGGGGGAAGCAAAGGGTTGACTACTAATAGTCCGAATATCGGCCAACTGAGCGATGAAGCTTTCATTGAAACCCACGTTGACTTTCATATCCAACGGGGCGTTTAAGGTATTAGTTAGTCTGAGTTCACCGTGAATACTTAACTCGGCATCGTTGTTGGTTAGCGAGAGCTCCTCCACCGTAACCCGTGTCCCAGCAATAATCTGAAGCATCTGACTCTGAAACGCCTGGGGGGTTAAGTTTTGTGCAAAGTCCTCGTTGTTAATTTCAATTTCCGAAAGTTGTTGGTAGGGAAAATCAGTTAGTGTAAGTTTTTCTGTGAGGGTACCAATAGGAAGATTGTTGAGGGTTAGCTCACTGATTTTCGCAGTTCCTGTACCTTGAAGATAGCCATCGGTAACTGTACCGGAAAAATCAGCTTCGAAGGCATTAAAGCCGCTGCGACGTTGGCCGTCACTGTACCAAATTGGTTCGCTCGATAATGAACTATTTGCAGATAAAAGAAATTCTTCAGTGAAGCTTAAATTACTTGTGTAGTGAAGGTCACCACCATAAGCGCTGGAAAACGAAGCGTGATCTAAAAATTCAAAGCCCGACCATAGCAATTCATGTTGCTCGAACCCAGTTTGATCTATTTCGAAACGGTAGATAAACGGTGCGACTGTCAGCGCAATGTCATCCTCGACAAAATTGATACCATTTGTCGTAAACTCTCCCAAAAGCTGACTGCCAAAAGTTAGCGTCAGTTCGCCGGTAATTATTTGCTGACCGAAAAGATTCAAGACCTGTCGATCCATGGATGCTTCGTCTAATGGTGGGCAGTGTGACGAATTCTCGACGTTCAACTCGATCTCGCCATGTGCGATGTCTAATTGTAGCCATTCGATTGGCGAATGTTGAAGAGAGAGTTCAGCGCTAAGGCATTGGGGTAGGGTAATCTCTTGATCTGAATGGAAGAGCTTAAACCGATACAAAGCGCCGAAGAATTGCGCTGTTTTTTGTACCTCAATGAGATGGAGTTGCCCCTGGCTTCCTGCGAGGGTGTTGTAGTCACTGACTTGACTAAGAATCTGGTCATCGATGTCTTCGGCTATGAAGCAATTTACACTATAAATTGCGCCAACAGCAGTAAAAAGGCCTAGGCCAACAGTTAACAATTTCTTCATCTCTAGCAAGTACTCGAGGTTAATATGCACGGCAGCCTATCGTAGGGTATTTTGGCTAAGAGGTGGAATTTACGGATAAAACCTAGACAAAAAAAACACAAAATGTGATGCGGTTAACTAAACTAAAAATGATTGAATATCATTTTAGGTGGACGTATGAAAGGCGCACTCATTATATTTGTAGTACTAGCAATAGGTTGCGCGAGTAATGCGGATATGGCAATTAATTCCCCGCCAACACAGGAAGCTGAATTCAGTCAGCGAGCAGATTTTCCTTCAGAGTTAGATAGGTTGACCAACCTTGAATCACTGCGGCAGTTGAAATTTAAGTATAGCGACCAGCAGAAAGCAGAGTGGCTGGGTTATCAAGCCGCGCGATGCGAATCCTTGTTTGGTATGTCAGACATCACCGAACGCTGTATTTCCAATGAGGCGCGAGTACTTCGGTTGTTCTCTACGTTACCGGTTGAGCAGATTTCTGAAGATCAATTCTTAGTCACGCTAGAAGTGTTCGAGTATTATGCAAGTATTCAGCAAAGAAGGTCGGGCTATTCTTTAGCCTACGTGAATCATTCGGAAGAACTCAGTGAGAGCCAGAAAAACTTACTACTCAGTCAGTCTGCTTCACCGCTTGCGTTATTCATTGTTTCGTTGAGGGACGTGTTAAACGAAGAAGATGAAACCGTCTACTAACGCTTTGTTATGGGATATGAGTCAAAGACGTAAAAAAAGCGCTTAGCAAGTCACTCCATAGATTGGAGCGCTCGCCAAGCGCTTTAACGGTTCTACCAATTACTGAGGATTATCGAAACTCAGAGGTAGCAACTGAAGCAATTAGTTGTAGGAGAAAGGTTCCGTTTGTTCGATATCGAAGTAACGTTTCGCCAATGCTTCTTCACGAGTCTTCAATTCAACCTGCTCCCCGTCAATCACAACAGTAGTCGGTGCGCTAGTTAACTCAAGCGGGTCACCACTCCAAACTACGACATCAGCAGTCTGACCCACCTCAAGCGTTGCCGAGTAAGCGCCACCGAAGATATCTACCGCATTGACGGTGAGTGCATCAACCGCGCTCTCCCAGGGTAGGCCGTGAGCGACAGCTAGACCGGCCGCTTGGGTGAGGGTTTGGCCGGTATATGGTTCGCCGTTATAGAACGCGATGGTCACGCCTGCCGCATTAAGCAACGCGGCATTGTCCAAACGCGCTGCGCGCTGGTCGAAACCGTAGGGTAAGTTTAGGTAAGGATCGACCAATACCGGGATGTCAGCAGCGGCTAATTCGTCTGCGACACGCCACGCTTCTGCTCCACCGCGAATAACCGCTTTGAGGTTATGTCGTTCAGCAAAGTCCATGACCAAGCGCAGATCGCTCATACGATTCGCATCGAAAACCAGTGGTACATCGCCACTGATGACCGCTTGGAGTGCTTCCAAACTATCCAGTGAGAGGACATAGCTACCAGAATTACTGTAGCGATCACGAGGGTTATTCGCATAGTGCTTAGCGTCAGTTATCACGCGCTCAAGGTTCACCCAAAGTGCTGCACGCGTGCCGCCAGAAACGTCTTTGCCAAATTCTTCAACATCAACGAACTGAGCAATATCAGCAGCAGTGACTAAGTCGTCGCCGAAAGTTTTGATGGCGGCAGCTTGCCCCATAAAGACTTTGTTACCGCCACCTGGCGCTACGATAGCTCGCGTGAAACCGAAGCGATAGGCTAGCGGAAGGCGTGTTGAATCCGGATTAATCGCATATTGCATTGAGGTGGCAGCGCCAGACTCATCTGAATAAGCATCTACCGTGCTGGATTCGGCACTAACTTCTACCGAGCCCCAGTTCACCGCAGTACCAACAAAGCCGGGTGTTACATATTGACCCGCAGCATCGATAACTACCGTGCCCTCAGGAATGTTTACAGCCGAACCGATAGCGGTGATTTCGTCACCACGAATCAGAATTGTCGCGTTTTCCAGGGTTCCCTGAGCGGACTGGGTGACAGCTTTAGCGTTGATGATTGCAATGTTATCCGCCATCGCTACGTTGCTAGCAATAAGGGCTAGTGCCAGAGTTGAACGAATCATTGTGCATCCTCCAAAGCAGGTTGTGCGACTTCGAAATCAGCGGTCTGCTGAACGGTTTCATCAAAGCGATCGTAACGCATCGCGCCATCAATAAAGACCTGGTCGGCAAGGGTGTACACGGAGAATGGGTTACCACTCCAAATGACCACGTCGGCATTCTTCCCGGCTTCGAGTGACCCGGTGACTTGCTCAAGTCCCAATGACTTAGCAGGGTTGTAGCTCAACCAACGCCACGCGTGTTCGATGGAGATATCCATACCATGACGGTTACCCGCTGCCATGGCTTTAGCGGCTTCATGATTCAAACGCTGAATTCCCATGTCGTCATCGGAGTGAACGATGGCGTCGGCGCCCGCTTTATCCATCAGTGCGATGTTCGATAGCGAAGCGTCATAAGCCTCCATCTTAAAGCCCCACCAATCTGCCCAAAGGGCGCCAGCGATGTTGTTTTCAGCCAAAAGATCAGCAATCTTGTAGGCCTCAACGCCGTGGTGGAAGGCGGTAATCTGATAATCGAATTCCTTAGAAAGATCGATCATGATCGACATCTCTTCCGCGGTGTAGCAGTGGTTGTGGATACGAATATCGCCGGCCAAAACTCCCGCTAGTGTTTCTAGCTGCAGATCTCTTGATGGCTCATCACCACCATTTGCCGCGTAGTCATCCCACGTTGCCTTGTAGTCCTGTGCCGCTAACCAAGCATTGCGATAGCCTTCAACGTTACCCATACGGGTCATTGGGCCGCCGCGGTTACCGTAGACTCGCTTGGGGTTCTCACCACAAGCCATCTTCAAACCGTAGGGTGCGTCAGGAAATTTCATCTCCATGACGTTACGGCCGATGATGGGTTTCAAAACCACGCTACGACCACCGAAAAGGTTGGCTGAACCCGGTAGGATCTGCAACGCGGTGACACCGCCGGCTACGGCGCGTGTAAAGCCTGGATCTTGTGGGTGAACCGAATGCTCAGTCCAAACACCAGCGGTATTTGGCGAAGTCATTTCGTTACCATCCTGTGATGAATCCACGGACGGCGCAGGGTAGTTACCTAAGTGACTGTGAATGTCGATGATGCCAGGAGTTACCCAACGGCCTTCACCATCAATCACCACTGTACCGTCGTCTGCAGAGAGGTCCGCACCCACGGCAACAATTTTTCCATCGCTTAATAGCACACTGGTGTTTTCATATAGCGCGCCGAGGCCATCTAGAACCGTAGCGTTGGTAATCAGTACCGGAGCCGTTTCTGGGGCAACGTACTGACTTGGGAATGCATCAAGGCGAGCAAAATCGGCTTTTGCCTGAGCATCGCCAGAAGAACTGTTACCTTGGGAGGCAGTATC
The DNA here is from genome assembly GCF_947497555.1 of uncultured Umboniibacter sp. Lineage (NCBI taxonomy): Bacteria > Pseudomonadati > Pseudomonadota > Gammaproteobacteria > Cellvibrionales > Cellvibrionaceae > Umboniibacter > uncultured Umboniibacter sp. The sequence goes on along the minus strand of NZ_CANMGY010000008.1, from coordinate 56,355 downwards.
GCAGGCAGTGATAGTAGCCGCTGCGGTGATTGCCAGAAAAAGGGTGCTAACTTTCATTGGTTAGAGCTCCTTAGAATGAGTGTGTGAGCTTGGGCGCCTATTAGATCAGTTTTTATAGCAACCAAGTGATGTTGAAACCGAGATTGAAGTTAACAGAAATTACCCGCCTCGTCATCCGTATAAGCCTCGAAAGTCGCGTTAACTCAAGCTTCCATCTTAATCAAAATTTGACCGATTGGTTGTGAATTGCACAGCGAGTCGGTAGACTTAATTCATAAAAATAGATTCAGTCGAGCACTATTTACTCTCTGCTAATGGCTGAAAGCTGCTTGGAGAAAGAACAATGAAGCGAAACTTAACACGTCGATCCTTTTTAGGTCTTGTGACGGGCGCTGTCGCCACCACCGCAATCACCGTAACGCCTAAGGCTAAGGCCGCTAGCGATAGCGATCCGAGCGATGGTGTTGGCGAGGGCGTCACAGGGATAACAGACTCAGATACCGGATCCAGTGCCGATAGATCGAATCGAGGTAGAGGTAACCGGTCGGGCTGCAGCGATTCTGACAGCGGGAAGAATTCTGATGACGCCGGTAATGGTCGTCATTGCTCAACACAGAGTGGTTGCACTGATTCTGACACCGGCAAAAATTCCGATGACGCCGGCAATGGTCGTCATTGTTCAACTGAGAGTGGTTGTACCGATTCCGACACCGGCAGCAATTCTGACGACGCAGGCAACGGCCGAAACTGCCAGTCAGGTTGCACCGATTCCGACACCGGCAGTAATTCTGACGACGCCGGCAACGGCCGAAACTGTCAGTCAGGTTGCACCGATTCCGACACCGGCAGTAATTCTGACGACGCCGGCAACGGCCGAAACTGTCAGTCAGGTTGTACCGATTCCGACACCGGCAGTAATTCTGACGAAGCCGGCAACGGCCGAAATTGTCAGTCAGGTTGCACCGATTCCGACACCGGTAGTAATTCCGATGACGCTAGCAATGGCCGAAACTGCTCAACCGAAAGTGGTTGTACGGACTCAGACACCGGCAGCAATTCCGATGATGCCGGCAACGGCCGAAACTGTCAGTCAGGTTGCACCGATTCCGACACCGGCGGCCGTGCTGACTCCGTGGGTAATGGTCGGAGCTGTTCAGGTAGTTCGGGTGGTTCAGTGGAGCAGGGATGTACTGACAGTGACCCCAATGATGATGCCGGCGAAGGGCGCTGCTCAACCTTCTAATTTTTGCTGAATCACGAGTAGGGGATGACGAAACGGGTCGTAATTGGACCGGACGTTAATCCCCTTTTTTGTCTCCATCTCAAACACAGACCGCAGGTTTATTTCATGGTAGCGAGCGCCAACAACGTCTTCAACAGTATCTTCTCTAGTACCGAGCTTCTCGAAGATTTTCTCTCAAATAGCTATCAATCCAAGCATCAGCGCTTCTTAGCCACCGAGGAAAGCTTGGGTGCATTACATGGCACCTTAGACGTTGCCACGCTGGATGAACTTCTGGCGAATGCGCAAATGCCTGCCTCGTCCATCGATATGGCGAGAGCCGATAGAAGAATGAAGCGCAGTGAATTTTGCTACGATAATGGCACCATTGACCTACGAGCGGTGATTCGCGAGTACCGTGCCGGCGCCACCCTTATTCTGTCTCAACTCCATGAGGCCGACACGAAGTTGGCGGATCTTTGTCGGCAGTTTGAAGCCGTCTTTAACTGCCATGTACAAACCAATATTTATTTAACGCCGCCAGGCTATCAAGGCTTCCGTCCACATTTTGATGCCCATGATGTATTCGTGATGCAGGTAGCTGGGTCGAAGGCGTGGAAGCTTTATGATCATCCCGTGAAACTGGCTTATAAGGGTGAGCGTTTCAACTCCAATGTCCATAAGCCTGGTGAGTTAACGGAAGAATTCACCATGGATGCCGGCGAAACGATCTATATCCCCAAGGGGATGATGCATGACGCTTCCAATAGCGGTGATGAGCCATCCTTACATATCACTTTGGGATTAATTACCAAGAATTGGACGGATTTGGTGATTGAAGCAGTGTCTGAGGTAGCGGTGAATCATCCAGAATTTCGTCAGGCGCTGCCGCCCAATTTTGCCACGGCTGATTTCGACAACTCGGCGGCGCAAGCGCACTTTAAAACCTTAATAGACATCATTGCGAAAGAGGCCAATCTCGACCATGCATTGGACTACTTTGCCGGAGATTTTATTCAGCGACAGAAGCCTGATATCCGTGGTGGCCTGTTGGATGCTGTATTCGCCCCTGCCGAAATGAAGCCATCGCAACGCTATCAGCTACGTGCTAACTATCTCGCTCAGTTCTTTGAAGATGGCGACAGGCTCACCTTAGTCTCGCCGGGTGGTCACATGCATTTTGAATTAGGGGCAAGCGATGCCCTAGATGAGATTCTTCGCGGCGAGGCTTTCGTTGCGACTGACCTTCCTGGCTTGGCCACGGAAGATCAGCGTGCTTTAGTGGATAAGCTAGCGGCTGCCAGTGTCATTGAATTGGCCGCCTAACTAGCTGATTGGACGGATTGCAGCGCGCCATAGCCCAACAGGGACATCGGCAAAGCGCTGACAACTTAGCCAGCCATTGAGGGTTAGCCGTTGAGGAGCTCGGCCGCCGCTTCCGCGTAGTAGCTAAGAATGCCATCGGCGCCAGCACGTTTAAACGCCATCAAACTCTCCATCATGACGGCATCACCATTTAACCAGCCGTTTGCAGCGGCTGCCTGATGCATGGCGTACTCCCCAGAAACCTGATAGGCGAAGGTTGGTGCTGCTAGCTCGTCTTTGACGCGACGCACCACATCCAGATACGGCATTCCCGGTTTCACCATAATCATGTCCGCACCTTCCTGCAGATCTAATGCACATTCATGCAACGCTTCGTTCAGGTTAGCGGGATCCATCTGATAGTTAGCTTTACTGCCACCCTTTAGATTTCCGGCTGAACCCACAGCGTCTCTGAAGGGGCCGTAATAGGCTGATGCGTATTTCGCACTGTAAGCCATGATGGCGGTGTTGCAGAAACCGTGGGACTCTAGCGCACCGCGAATGGCGCCAATACGACCATCCATCATATCCGAGGGAGCAACCACATCCGCACCCGCTTCGGCGTGAGAGATGGCCTGCTTCACCAGCACTTCGACTGTGGTGTCGTTGAGCACATAACCCGTGTCATCAATGATGCCGTCTTGACCGTGAGTAGTGAAAGGATCTAGCGCGACATCGGTCATAATGCCGAGTTCTGGCACCGCGTCCTTTAGGCTCTTAATAGCTCGCTGTGCCAGCCCATCAGGATTGAAAGCCTCATCGCCGTGAAGGCTTTTAACTTCACTAGGCGTTACCGGGAATAGCGCAAGGGCTGGGACACCAAGGGAATGAAGGTGTTTCGCCTTTTGGACGAGTAGGTCAATACTCAGGCGCTCGATACCCGGCATTGAAGCAATGGCTTCGCGTTGGTTCGCTCCCTCTAGCACGAATACTGGGAAGATCAGATCGTGCGGGGTGAGCGTGTTCTCGCGCATGAGGTTACGGCTAAAGGCGTTTGCTCTTAACCTGCGAGGCCGAGTTGCTGGGAAAGGTCCGCGCGTGAACTGTACCATTTAGATTCGCTCCATAGCTCTGTCTGCCGCCGCAATGGTGGCGTCAATGTCTTCATCGGTGTGCGCTTGCGACATAAATCCGGCTTCGAAACATGCCGGTGCCAAGTAGACGCCTTCTTCTAGCATAGCGTGGAAGAAGCGATTGAAGCGATCGTTGTCGCCGTTCATGACCTGTTGGTAATTCGTGACGTTATCCGCTTCGTTGAAGAAGAAGCCAAACATCGAACCCGCTGAGTTAGTAGTAAACGGAATGCCATGCTTGTCAGCTGCCGCCTGAACTCCCTTCACTAAGCGCTGCGTCTTCCGATTTAACTCGTCGTAAAAGCCCTCAGTAGCAATGAGCTCTAAGGTCTTAAGGCCTGCTGCCATGGCCACCGGGTTTCCAGAGAGGGTCCCCGCCTGATACACCGGGCCAAGCGGAGCAATGTGTTCCATGATTTCACGCTTACCGCCAAAGGCGCCAACTGGCATGCCGCCGCCAATGACCTTGCCCAAACAGGTGAGATCGGCCTGCACACCGAAATGCCCCTGGGCACCCGTTAGCGAGACGCGGAAGCCCGTCATTACTTCATCGATGATGAGTACTGCGCCACTTTGGTCACAGACTTCACGAAGGCATTCTAAGAAGCCAGGTACTGGCGGAATACAGTTCATGTTACCCGCAACGGGTTCAACGATGATTGCCGCAATGCTGTCACCCTGTTCAGCGAATAACGCGCGAACGGCTTCAGCATTGTTGTATTCAAGTGTGAGGGTGTATTTTGCGAGATCCGCGGGCACGCCAGGTGAGTTCGGTACGCCGAGTGTCAGAGCGCCAGACCCCGCTTTTACCAGCAATGAGTCCGAGTGGCCGTGGTAGCAGCCTTCAAACTTAACAATCTTATCTCTGCCGGTGTAACCGCGAGCTAGGCGAATCGCACTCATGGTGGCTTCGGTACCCGAACTCACCATGCGAACCATCTCCATGCCTGGGAAGATGTCACAGACCTTGTCGGCCAGTGTGGTCTCAATTTCAGTGGGTGCACCGAAAGACAAACCATCCTGTGCTTTTTCAACCACCGCCGAGATCACCTCTGGATGAGCATGTCCTAACACCATTGGTCCCCAGGACTGCACATAATCGATGTAACGTTTGCCATCGGCATCGTAAGCATAGGCACCGGCTGCTTTTTCAAAGAAAACGGGAGTGCCACCCACGGCTTTAAAGGCACGAACGGGAGAATTTACGCCACCGGGAATGTGACGCTGGGCCGAGCTAAATAGATTGTCAGAACGAGACATAAAAATCCTAAAACGAGTTAAAACGTTAATTAATGCTTAGCATTATCGCCTGTAAATTCGGGCTTTGCTAGCCGAGTTTATTGCTGCCGGTAACGATGAGCTTGACGAAAACAAAGCGACTTAAAATGGCTTCAACACGGCTAAGAATATAATGGCGATTAAAGCGATTACCGGTGCTTCATTGAAAAAGCGAAAGAACACATGGTTCCGTTGGTTGTTGTCAGCAGCGAATTGCTTGATGAAGTAACCACAGCTGAAGTGATAAATGACCAAGAGTGCAACGAATGTGAGTTTGGCATGAACCCACCCCTGCTGCAGCCAAGTGGGGTTGACCACTAACATCGCGACGCCGAACACCAGCGTTGCGATCATCGATGGGGTGCCGATACCACGATACAACTTGCGCTCCATGACCTTAAAGCGTTCTTTGCCCACTTGGTCTTCTGCTGCAGCGTGATAAACGAATAATCGTGGTAGGTAGAACAGCACGGCAAACCAACAAACCATGGCGATAAGGTGCAGAGCTTTATAACTTAAGTAGGCAGTCACGGCTATTCCTTAAATGTAGATTCGATTCCAGCTTTGGTGATGATGCCTAACACCTCGCCACGTAGCTTACCGTGTAGGCGGCGAACTAGGGCAATCTCGGCATCGTGCTTCTTCATCCCCTTAAGAATATCCCAGGCCGAAGCAGTAATGTTGGTATTCACACTATTTTGTTTCGGCAGGTCCGAGCTAAGGTCGGACTCCCCATCATGCTTTTCGAGTAGGGGCTCAAATAGATTACGGCGCATCACGTGGATAGGTTCACCGGCAAGGGTCAGCACAATCCACTTTGGCTTGGATTCAATGAACTGTTGCAGTAACGTCCTTGAATAACTCCGGTCGCGAAAACCCTCTAGGCGGATTGAGCTTATTTTACGAGACATCACTCGGCTGGCTGGAGTAGCAAGCGCCCACCTTCGCCACGGAGTTTGTTCCTTCGCGGGGCGTTCGAATACTCCGGGTTGTTTCAGTACTTCTCGACAGACAATATTTGCCACCACAATAGACGCCATGGTTGGCATTAATACGTCCGGAGCGTAGGTTAATTCGAGCACTGCGGTAAGGGCTGATAAGGGGGCATTGAGCACGGCGCTCATCACCGTACCCATAAAGATAATTACATAGCTCGAAACGGCGATGTCGGCACCGCCGCCACTTAACTGCTCGAGGATGCCACCAAGGCAGGCGCCAATAAATAAGGTCGAGGCGATGAGTCCACCGGGCATGCCTAAGCCAGTCACCAACGGGGTGAGCAGGAGTTTACCAAGCAATAGACCAACGAGTAGGGCAACCGGGAGGAAGCCATCTAGGTTAGCTTGTACTACATCATATCCGACGCCGGTGACCTGAGGGTAGAAGTAGACCACAGCAGCGGTGATCAGTCCTATAAAGGTGAACCGAGCAATGGGCGTATAGTGATGATACTCACGGGCACGGCGATGAATCGCGACAAATGCGGCGGAGATAATTCCGGCCACGATTGCTCCGAGGAGCAACCACAGGGTGTCATCCATTTCTACGCTGGTAAGCACCGGAACGAGAAAAGCAGGGTCGTCACCGTAAACTAATCGAGACAGTGCCGTGGCGGAGGTGGCTGCCACAATGATGGGGAACAGACCAGCGGCCGTATATTCCATGAGGATGACTTCCATTGCGAAGATGACTCCCGCAATGGGGGTGTTGAACGAAGCGCCGATAGCAGCGGCGACCCCACAGCCGGCAAGCAGTCGAAGCTGCGGTGACGATAGCATCAACCACCTACCAATCCCTGCGCTGGTGGCCGCACCTAGATGCACGGCCGGACCCTCGCGGCCAACAGCTTGGCCGCTAGCGATGGCAGCTGCGCCGCCGAATAGCTGCACAAAGGTATTCCGCCAACTGAAGACGCCACCACGATGGGCGAGCGTTTCAAGCACGTAACCCACACTCACCTTTTGCGCATCTTTAGGTACGAAGTGGAACACGATACCAATCAAAATGGCGCCGATTAGCGGAATCAACGCGGCTATCTCACGGCTATACTGCGCAAAGTGAGTATCGGTGTTGTTGCTCACGGCAAGGGAATAGTCAACTAAACTACGAAAGGCTATGATAATAGCGGCGGAGGCGATACCACTGATGAGGCCCAAGATTAAAAGCTGAGGCCACGACTGAACATCTCGTAAACGAGCACTCATTCGTGTGAAAAAGCTTAAAATATTAGCGGTGCTCACGTTATGATGGTACTCATAAAAGTTAATCTTCCCTAATTATAAAGGGTAAGGTTCAAATAAGAAGCGAAATATTTAGAGGTTGCTGTGCTTAAAGTTGGAATTGTAGGGGCTACTGGATACACCGGTGCTGAATTATTAAGAATTCTATCAAATCATGACGGAGTCCAAGTTGTTCTTATTACGTCTCGTGCTGAGCAAGGTAAGCCTGTAGCAGAGCTTTATCCAAATCTGCGTCATCACTGTGATCTCGTTTTTGAAGAGCCTTCGGCGGAAAAAATTAGCCTGCTAGATGTTGTGTTCTTCGCTACGCCACACGGTGTCGCGCAGTCGATGATGACCGATATCGCCAAGCATGATGTCGTAGTGATCGATCTCTCTGCAGACTTTCGTATTCGCGATCAAGCAGTTTGGGAAGAATGGTATCAGCAGCCTCACGGCGCCCCAGCGTTGATTAAAGAGGCCGTTTATGGACTCCCGGAGTTCAACCGCCGAGACCTTCGAACGGCTGATATTATTGCTTGTCCGGGCTGCTATCCAACGTCCGTGCAATTGGGCCTCAAACCGCTTCTCGAGCAAGGTGCTATTGAGTTAGACAACATTATTGTTAACGCAGCTTCGGGCGTCACCGGCGCTGGGCGTAGCGCGAAAATTGCTAATCTGTTTACTGAAGTTCATGATTCATTCAAGGCCTACGGTAGTACTGGGCATCGCCATCTTCCTGAGATTAAGCAGGGTTTATCCGATATGGCGGGCGAATTTGTTGATCTGACTTTCGTGCCTCATTTATTGCCTATGGCACGCGGTATACACTCCACTATGTATGTTCGCCTTACCCGCCAGATTGATATTCAAAAGGTGTTTGAGGAAGCGTACTTAGATGAGCCGTTTGTTGATATTCTCCCGGCTGGTAGCCATCCTGAGACGCGCTCGGTAAAGGGTACAAACACCTGCCGAATTGCAGTAAATAGAGCGCCTGAGGGTAATACGCTTGTGGTGATGTCCGTGATTGATAATTTGTGTAAGGGCGCTGCCGGCCAGGCCATTCAGTGTATGAATATTCGTTTCGGTTTACCTGAGAATGAAGGGCTGGAAGCTGCAGCTCTCATGCCTTAGGCTGAATCAAGTGATTAAACGTAATAGAAAACCATTCAAACCATTAGTTGCGGCGCGCTCTCTAAAAGTCGAAGTGAGTCGATATCTTGTTTACTTAGTCATTATCTCGGCCTGTTTGATGCTCGCCTTCGTGATCGGATACCAGTCTGCGGGCGCCGAGTTGAGAATGTCTGAACAGCGAGAAACTGATTTAGTCATGACCGTGGAACAGCAAAGCGCTAAGTTGCAGGTTGCTCAGGAGCGAGCTGCCGCAGCGGGTTTAGCCCGATCGGTGGCTGAGTCCGCCAATCAGCAATCTCGCGATGAGATGGTTAAACTGCAGGCTGAGGTTGCTGAGTTATCGCAATTGGTCAATTATTATCGCAGTCTAATGGATTCCAGTAGCAACGCTGGAGTAAGCTTTGGTAACACCGAACTCAGGCCAGCGCTCAATGGCTCTTGGACGTTATCGGCGATGGTCCACCAAGTTGCCACTCAGCATCAAGTGGTTCGCGGCGAGCTGGTCGCTCATCTAGTGACCCGTAACGAAGCGGGGCTTTATGAACGAGCCGAGATTGGTAGGGTTAACCTGAGTTTTCGATATTTTCAACGATATATCACGGAAATTCAGCTACCAGATGGTATGGTAGCGACAGAAGTAGAATTAAGCTTGATGGTCCGCGGCGAAGAGCCAAAATTGCTCTCCGTTGAATGGCCTGTAGTCATCGAGGAATAAAATAATGAGAATGAGAAAACAAAAAACTGCATCGCACATTACCTTAATTGCGCAGGGGACTGAGATTAAGGGTGATATCGAATTTTCAGGGGCAGTACAAATTGAAGGGAAGGTGAAGGGCAGTCTTCGTGCCACGAATGCTGATAACGCTTCCGTAATGATTGTCCAAGGCGCTGAAGTGGTGGGTGATATCACCGCACCGGAAGTGATGATTAACGGTCAAGTACGTGGTGATGTTTATGCTTCGATTCGCGTAGAGCTCGCTCCGGACGCTCGCATCGAAGGTGACGTGCGCTACCGTATGCTCGAAATGCTAGGTGGCGCTCAAATTAACGGCGCACTTATTCACGAAGAGCACCAAGGACAGCTTCCTGCTCCTGCTGCAAAGGGTAACGATGACGCCGAAAAGGACGACACGATAGCGGAATAAACTTAGTTGACTAAAATACTAGGTTATGTCCATAATCGCCGTCCCAGAAACCTGTTGAGAGACGATGTATGTCTGTTGCTGAAACCTTTGAACCCACACCACTCATTGTTACGGATAACACCGTTGCTAAAGTGCGTGAGCTTGTTGAAGAAGAGGGTAATCCCGATTTAAAACTACGGGTTTTCGTAACGGGTGGAGGTTGCTCCGGTTTCCAATATGGCTTTTCCTTTGATGAAGCCGTGGAAGAGGATGACACGCCTATTGAAGTGGGTGGTGTCACCGTGGTCTTAGATGCTATGTCTTACCCCTACTTGGTCGGCTCGATTGTTGACTATGAAGAGGGGCTTCAAGGGTCGCGTTTCACCGTAAATAATCCATTGGCAACCGCGACCTGCGGCTGTGGTGCAAGCTTCTCGATCTGAGGCGTTTAGTCAGCGCGGCGCAGTCCCGTCCAAGCCATTTCAGCGCAAGTTAGCCCTGGGAGACCGGGTAGATACCACCCAGAATAACGGCTCTTTCAGCGCCGGTAACACTCGGACAGTTGCCGGGTAAGTAATCGAGGCACCGTTCGGCCAACCACGCAAAAACTAGTGCTTCCATGAAGTCTGGGTCAATGTCTATTTGCTGCGTATCACGGATGACAGCAGTACAGCCCATGCTAATCAGTGCCCGCTGCAAACTGTTCATCAATGTTACGTTTTTCACGCCACCACCAAATACCCAAATATCTTGAATTTCAGCTTGCGCTACTATTTCTCTGGCGATGCTCTGTGCGGTTAATTCGGTGGCCGTTGCGACGGCATCTTCGGGGCTTATTTTACCGCAATGGGCGTCGAACCAAGCTAGGTTGAAATACTCTGGACCGGTGCTTTTGGGGGCTGTCTGCTGAAAGAATGGGTCGCTGAGCATATTGCTGAGTGCCGCAGCTTGAACTGATCCCCGTTGGGCAATGTCACCATTGAGATCATAGTCACAATTAAAGTCCCGCTGGCAGAGATGATTTATGAGGATATTGGCCGGGCCGGTATCATAACCCATTAGCTCACCGCCGCGGTTTCGATAGGCGATATTGGCGATGCCACCAAGGTTTAGTGTTAACCAGCTATTACCTGCGAATAACTCACCATGGAATGCCGGCACTAGCGGAGCACCCTGGCCCTTGGCGGCAATATCCCGGCTTCTGAAATCAGCGACTACGGTGATATGAGTTAATTCTGATAGGGTACTCGGGCAGCCTATTTGGACGCTAAATGGGGTATCCGCATTCGGGCAGTGACGAATGGTTTGTCCGTGACTGCCAATGGCGGTTATGTCTCTCGCCGAGAGCTGCATTTCGCTGAGTAATTGATCAATACACCCGGCGGCAAAGTTGCTCCAATGGATGGCTACTTGCGCCATAGATTCAAGGTTATTGTCCTGAGCCTTTGCTAAGGCCGAAAGCCTCGTCACTAAGGCTGACGGAAATGTGAACGTGCGAGCGCCTTCGATCGCCCAGGATGAGGGCTCTTCGAAAGTGGCGCAGACCACATCGAGTCCATCCAGGCTAGTGCCTGACATGAGCCCAATGAAGCGCTTCACTGAGCTACCGCAACCTGTGGCTCAGCCGAAGCACCATCCTGAAGCATCGCGAGTAAGCCAGCCGTTTGTAATCTGAAACGTTCAAATTCATCGGCACTAATGGGTTCGGCTTCAGGTAAATCAACCGTGACGGGATTACGGACCACGCCATTGACATAGAATTCGTAGTGCAGATGAGGCCCGCTGGCCAACCCTGACATGCCTACATAGCCAATCACCTGTCCCTGGCGCACACGCGAACCCTCGCGAATACCTCGCGCAAAGCGGCGTTGGTGGGCGTAAAGCGTTTTGTAGGTCTCGCCATGCTGAATAATAATCACATTACCCCAGCCGCCTTTTACTCCGGCAAAGGTAACGCGGCCGTCACCGGCAGCGCGAATAGGTGTGCCACTATTGGCAGCATAGTCCACGCCCTTGTGTGCTCGGATAGTATGTAATATGGGATGGCGGCGACTTAGGTTGAAATGCGAACTAATCCGGCGAAAATCGACCGGTGTCCGCAGGAACGCCTTGCGCATGCTGCGGCCATCCGGCGCGTGATAGGCCGTATCACCATCAGTATCCGTATAGCGCACCGCCTGCAGGTGGCGACTACGATTATCAAAACTTGCCGCCACAATATCGCCATCGCCAATGAACTCATCATTCAGATAGAGCTTCTCGTAGACGACTTTGAACTGGTCGTTCTCCCGGATATCCAGTGCGAAATCGATATCCCAACCGAAAATGTTGGCCAGCTCCATAGTGAGTCGATCAGATATTCCTACCCGCGTTGCTGCGAGGAATAGTGAATCATTGATGGTTGCGCTGGCGGTCTCGTAACGAATATCGGGCTGAAGGGTAACGAGCTCAACATCATAGCTTTCTATATCGGACGGGCTGACGGTGGCCATTAGGTAATTTAACTGGTCATATACCAGTTTGAGTTGGATGACCTGACCATCTTGAATGTCGAACCAGAGTTCTTGACCTACGTTTAGATCGGTAAACTGATCGATCTCGCCACCTTGATTTGTGAATAGGTAAACATCCCGATCGGAGAGATTTGCTCGGTAAAAGAGTTTGGAGAGATTGTCGCCCTCTTCAACGGCAAACCGCTGCCATAAATCGGGCTCAGGCTCGGTTTTCGGGGAGCTAGCTGTACCGTCGTGGGTATCGCCATGGTGCTGCGCAGCGCCTGCAAGGTTCTCGGAGAGCGAGTCGCCTTCATCATTATCGCGGCCAGCGGGTGATTCGCCATTAGCTGAACCCGGCTGTATAACAATGGTACGCATGGATTCGGCATCATCTTCATTCGGTGGCGAACTAGGCCAGTTAAACAGTAGTCCCACAACCACTAAGCAACTGAAGATAATCCAAAATCGCTTTGGGTCAAGACGGTAAGCTGCTTGGATACGCTGCCAATAAATCGTGGTGAAAGCGTGCTTCGCGCGCGCAAGAAGTGACGGACCATTGTGGCTTGCTTTGGTACGTTGTTTATTGCGAACAGCCTGCGGACGGCGCTTCTTGTTAGTCATGTTTGCCTCAGATACATCTTTTTCTAACCGTTTATATCAAAACTTAGCGTGTAACCCTAGTAATGGGTTGTAATTAAATACACATACGGTATGTTTGCAAGCTTGAAATTGAACGATTAGGTAACACAATCCCCATGTCAAATCCAACAAATGCTCTCTTAGCCGATTTAGCAGCTCGCGGTCTCCTTAATCAGATGACCGGCGACGACGCCCTGCATGAACATCTTAGCACTGGGACGCGCGCGCTGTATTGTGGCTTTGATCCAACAGCAGACTCACTACATATTGGTAGCTTAGTACCGCTGTTAACATTGAAGCGCTTCCAAGAAGCCGGTCATAAACCTATTGCACTAGTTGGTGGCGCCACGGGTCTAATTGGCGATCCAAGCTTCAAAGCTCAGGAACGTCAACTTAACACCGCAGACGTTGTCTCTCAATGGGTTGATAGACTCAAAGCTCAGGTTTCTCAATTTATTGATTTTGACGCCGGTGATAAAGCAGCGCTAGTCGTGAATAATCTTGATTGGACCAAGGACCTTAACGTTTTGGATTTTCTCCGAGATGTGGGTAAGCACTTTTCAGTCAACAACATGATTAACAAAGAGTCGGTAAAGCAGCGCATCGAGCGAGAAGGCTCAGGTATTTCATTTACCGAATTTACCTACATGTTACTCCAATCCTTTGATTTTGCAGAACTATACCAGCGTCACGATTGCACGCTGCAAATTGGCGGTTCCGATCAGTGGGGCAACATTACTGGTGGCATTGATCTAACTCGCCGAATGCACCGCGGCTCAGTGTTTGGCCTAACTCTACCGTTAGTCACCAAGTCAGATGGTACTAAATTTGGTAAGACCGAGTCGGGTACTATTTGGCTAGATGCTAAGAAGACTTCACCCTATGCGTTCTACCAATTTTGGTTGAATACTGCGGATGCGGACGTCTATAAGTTCCTCAAGTACTTCACGTTCTTGAGTGTTGCCGATATTGACGCGATTGAAGCGGAAGATCAGGCTCGCCAGGGACGTCCTGAGGCGCAATCAGTGTTGGCGCGTGAAGTGACTAAGTTAGTTCATGGCGAAGATGCCTTAGAAGCGGCGCTCCGTATTACTGAGGCACTCTTCAGCGGTGACTTAAGCAGTCTTGATGCCTCGGATTTCGAGCAGCTAAGCCAAGATGGCTTACCGTCGTCTGAGTTGACGGCTGCAAGCTTTGCAGATCAAAGTCTGATTGCGTTGCTGGTTGATGCAGGAATGGCGAATTCAGGTAAGCAGGTTAAGGATGCGCTGGGTCGCGCGGCGGTGATCGTGAACGGTGTAGCGGTGGAGCAGAGTGCGAACGGCGAGCCTGCGTCGGTGCTTAACCGTGAAGCGGCATTGCACGGTAAGTTCCTGATGGTGAAGTTAGGTAAGAAAAAGCACCATCTATTTGTCCTTGCCGATTAAGGCATTAACTAGTTGCTTTGCACTGGGCGATGAACGCCGATGCTGAATGAGCTACAGAAACAAAAAAGGGAAGGCTAATAGCCTTCCCTTTTTACGTATAGTGGATAATTACTTGTTGGTTTGCGCGATAAAGTTCGCCACCCGCTCGCCAGAAATAATACCACCTTCCATGAAGCCCCAGGTTTCACGATCTGTGCCTTCTCCGGCAAACATCAAGTTACCTTCATCTTCGAAGAGCGCACCCCACCAAGAGGTGTAGTGGCCAATGCGAGGAGAGGTGAAAGAACCACCCACTAGCGGGTAATCATACCAGTTCGAGACAATCGCATTTCCTGTGAACGCATTTTGTGCACCCGGCCAGATTTGCTCGAAGTCGTTAAGCACGCGATTCACATCCTGACTACCTGCAGTGCCGAAATACTCGCTACCGCCAAGGTTTTTACCGCGGACACCGCCGGTATAGTTAACTAGGATACCCTTTTCGCTATCGCTAGCGGGGTTGCCCTCCCAGGTGGTTACGAATTCGTCAGGGTCGGAGTAAGAAACTGCCGACTGATGAACTTCTTTGCCGTTGATTGTTTGTGTTTGGTTGAAGATCTTGCTGTTAAACTCAACATGGATCTTACCGTTGTCGCCACCGGCAATGTTCTGTAGCGCCTCAACACGCTTTGGATGCATGCCTGCAAGAATACGAGGATCCCATTCAACGTCACGGTTCTTCCAGGTCGGAAGTGCCATCACAAGGCGATCACAATTCACGACACTGCCATCTTCAAAGGTCAGTGAGTAAGGGCCTTGTGCTTCGCCACTCACCGCCACAAGTTTCTTGCCCGTGTGAATGTGGTCATGACCAATCTGATCGGCCATCTTTTGAATGACCGCGTTATTACCACCCACAATATGGAAGCGTTCATCGGTACCCGCCAATGGAAGACCGCCCGAGCCACGGTTGGTCCAACCTAAGGTGTAAATGAGGTTGAGTGCCGGACAGTCGTCTTTCAGGCCATACTCAGAAACTACGTTGGTCATCATTAACTGATGTGCCCAGTGATTACTGCTGAGGCCAGCATCGTTCAGATATTGCTCGGTACTCATCCAGTCGAATTTTTGGTGAGCCGCGGTGTTGATGTCCCAGGTTGGCTGCCACGGAGCTGCTTGCTGGTCGCGCTTAAATAGCTCATAAAGACCACCCTGCCATTCGCGATCTAGGTCATGCTCGTTGTACAACTTACCATTGATAAGGTAAGTCTCTTCCATTCCATCTGGAAGTTTATTCACGTCTTCCAAGCCGATGCTTAGCGTGTTGCAGAGATTACGAAGCGCTGTATGTTCAGTGGAAACTAATTCGCCGCCCCACTCAATAACTCGTCCATCAAAGGCGGTAGAGCTAGAGTACATCCGTCCACCTAAGCGCTCGCTGCCCTCATAAAGATCAGCATCAATATTGTATTGGCGCAGGCGATGGGCTGCACGAACACCGGCTGCACCGGCGCCGATAATGACAATCTTTGGCTGTTTCTTATTTGGGCGATTACCGTTATTGATCACATTCGCCATCGCTGGAGTCGCTGAAGTCGCGGCGACTGCACCGGCCGCTAAACCGGCTTGTTGAAGAAATTTCCGTCTTTCGCTCTGTTCGGTAGACTGCTGATGAAGTTGTGCTTGAACTTCCTTATCCTTTGCCAGGATATCTGAACTGTCTTTGCCGGTCCGCTCAGCCTCGATATGCGCAGCATGAACGCGTTGAAGCATTCGAGCTAGGGGATTGCGACTAATTTTTCTCATGGACTCTCTCTCCTTGTAATTAGCGATTTTTAACTATCGCCTTCTTGGGTTCGAATAATGGAATGTGATCAAATCTAGATGTCTATAGTTGCGTATTCAATCATTTATTTGACCCTGAATATCAAATGAGACGCAGTTCACACTTGTGGTAAATCGTTAAAAATCTTCTTGTTTGATGAGTGGACGGGCTTACGACATTTTCGGCCATCACAAATGATCTATTCTCGATACTTGAAACTAGCGGAAAGTGATACTGATAAGGTCATGAGATACGTTGAATTGTTTATTTCCTTTACTACTTTTATTTTTCTTGTAAAAAAATTACAATGAATTCAAATATTAAGTGGTTTTAGCACTTTAGATGCTAGAGATAGCATTTTTGTTAGTGTTTTCAATCAAATACTCTGTAATTTTATTACTTTTAAGGCTTTCTTAATGCGAAATACCAAAATTGTAGCCACGCTAGGCCCTGCAACAACAGACTTCGAAACGTTAAAAGATCTCATTGCGGCCGGTGCCAACGTAGTGCGTTTAAACTTCTCTCACGGCGATCCAGCAGATCATGAGGATCGTGTTACGAAGGTTCGCAAGGCGTCGGCAGAGTTGGGTGTACACGTAGCGATTTTAGGTGACTTACAAGGGCCAAAGATTCGTATCGCTCGTTTCGCTGAAGGTTCAGTGGTGCTGGAAGAAGGTGCCGAATTCTCGCTTCGTACCGATATGGATAAAACCGCCGGTGATAAGCATGCCGTTGCGGTAGATTACGAAGCCTTAATTACCGATTGTGATCCGGGTGATCGCCTGCTGTTAGACGATGGTCGAGTTGTTCTTATCGTTAAGGAGAAGCTGACTACGGAACTCAAGTGTGAAGTCGTGGTAGCGGGTAAGCTTTCAAATAACAAAGGTATCAACAAAGAAGGCGGCGGTCTTTCGGCGGCGGCACTTACCGAGAAGGATTATGCAGACATTGAATTGGCCGCATCACTAGATGTTGATTATCTTGCGGTATCGTTCCCGCGAACGGGAGCAGATCTTGAGGAAGCCCGCCAACGCATGAATGCGGCCGGTGGTAATGCGCTTATTGTCGCTAAGATTGAGCGTGCTGAAGTAGTCGCTACGCCCGAAGCAATGACTGATGTGATTTCCGCTTCAGATGTCGTGATGGTTGCCCGCGGTGATCTTGCCGTAGAAATTGGCGATGCTGCACTGCCGGGTGCCCAGAAGAAGATCATTGAACGGTCTCGAAAACTTGGCGTTCCGGTGATCACAGCAACTCAGATGATGGAGTCGATGATGGATGCACCAGCGCCAACGCGTGCTGAAGTCCTTGATGTGGCTAACGCAGTATTAGATGGTACCGATGCGGTAATGCTATCGGGCGAAACTGCCGCGGGTCGTTATCCGGTAGAAACCGTTACGGCCATGGCGGCGGTTATCGAAGGTACGGAGGCCTACGAACCACAGGCTGTTCGCGATGAGGCCCTACAACAGGACTCTGGCCAGGTAGATGAGGCCATTGCGAATGCGGCCATGTACACCGCTCGTCATATGGGAACCATCAAGGTGGTTGCTAATATGACGGAATCTGGACACACCGCATCCTTGATGTCTCGTGTGACGGGCGCGTTACCTATTGTGGCATTCTGTCGACGCAAGCGTGTTGCCAACCGTCTAGCGCTGTTACGTAACGTGACTCCAGTGCTTATTAGTGCCGATGAAATGGTCTCTGATACTCGCGCTGAGATGGTGACCCATGCGCTGAATCAGCGTGGTTGGGTTCAGCCGGGGGAACAGTTCATTCTGACCTATGGAAGCGTTAATCGCCCGGGCGGAACTAACAATATGAAGATCATTACAGTGTAATTGATTCATTAAGAGCTCATGATGTAAGTACTTGCTTACAGTGAGCTATCCTTATTAAGCGGTTTGTTGATGTAGGCGTGTTAATTGTGCTGAGCCTCAAACCGCTTTTTTTTATGGGTTTAAGGCCCTGAATAGCTATTTAAAAACAATTGTCATCCACCGAAACTTTTCCTCACGCTTCCTTCGTTATACAGAAATATTCAGTGTTAACTGCAGCAACTACCTTTGATCCTTAAAATGTGGTCGGGTAGAACTCGCTACAAAGATTACTGCTTTTTTACTGGCGGGCATCGGGTTAGTATCGCTGGGTATTTTTAATTATAACGATAAGTACTTTTTTAGGTACGGAGAGATTATGTCGAACGACAATTCACGATTAAATGATGCCGTTAGTGCGGCACGTGATGTTAAGCAGTTAGGGCTGTTTGCATCAATAGCATCACTTAGCTACGTATTTTGGGTAGTGGGCGGAATGGAGCTGGTAGAACGATTGGCCTACTATGGGGTTCGTTCCACGGCACCGATTTACGCCACCACCGCTGAATCAGAAGGCGGTTTGGGTATTACCATGACGGCACTCGGGTCTATCTTTGTCGTGTGGTCAATTATTCAGTCATTGATCCCAGTTTTAACGGGCGGTTTATCTGATCGCTACGGTTACAAAGAAACTATCTTCGTCTCAACCATTCTAAAGATGTTGGGCTACGTGATAATGGCGCTTTTCCCAACCTATTGGGGCTTCTTCGCGGGTGCAGTGATGTTGGCGCTGGGAACGGGTGTGTTTAAACCCGGGATTCAGGGCACACTGGTGATGTCGACCAATCGAGAAAATTCCTCAATGGCCTGGGGGATCTTCTATCAAACGGTAAATATCGGTGGAGCCTTGGCTCCTATCGTAGCCGGTGCGTTGCGCCAGCTTGATTGGCAATTTGTCTTTTTGGCCTGTACCGCGATTATTGCCTGTAATTTGCTCCTGTTACTAACGTATCAGGAAGTGGGTAAAGAGGAACGTCTCGCGCGTAAAGCCGCTGCCGTTGAACAAACAAGCCTAGTGAAAGAGTCATTAAAGGAGTTGGCAAACCCACCCTTAATGATGTATCTCATCGTGTTCTCGGGCTTTTGGTTCATGTTCATGTCTCTGTTCGATGTATTACCTGTTCACATTGCGGAATGGGTAGATACCTCAACCATTGTGAGTGCCATTTGGTCCGACGGCTCCACGCCTGGTCCTATTGCAACGAAACTCATGGTGCTGGATAACGACGGTACTCGAGTGCTCCCAGAAGGTTTGGTGAACATCAATGCGATGCTGATCATGACAGTCTGTTTCCTATTCGCCTGGATCTCCTCGAAATTTAAGGCCATCAGCGCAATTACCTTAGGCACCATTATGAGTTCCGGCGCATTACTGGCCATCGGCGGCTTTAACTATGCTTGGTTTGTGGCGCTAGCCATCACCACTTTCAGTATTGGTGAAATGTTATCTAGCCCTAAGTTCTCCGAGTATCTTGGGAATATGGCTCCTCGCGGCAAAAAAGCAATGTACCTAGGTTTCTCTCAGTTCCCACTGTTCATTGGTTGGACTCTGGAAAGCTGGTTGGGCCCGTGGATGTACGATCGCTGGGCGTCAAAGGACAATATCTCTCGCGATTATCTATTGAATCACGGTGTCAGTACCGCTGAGGTGGATGCGATTCCTATTGGCGAAGCATTCTATCGTTTAGTGGATTTCACCGGAATGGAATCATTGGCGGCGCAGCAGATGCTTTATGAGGCAAATGATATCGGTTTAGTTTGGTACATCATGGGCACAGTCGGGCTGATTTCGGCATTCGGAATGTTCCTTTATGGTCGTTGGATGATGCGCTTGCAGGCTTCAATCGGCGAATAAAGACTTATTTAGCAAAATGAAGAGAGAGCCGCATTTCGATGCGGCTTTTTTGTGCGCACGCTGGGGATACTAATTAAAAAAGCGCCCCAAAATGGGGCGCAGGTGTGATATCTCCGTGGGGAGGAGATAAAAAGTGGAGTTTAGCGAGGTTTTGGGGGGGGCCTCGCTAAGCTCGCTTAAGCTTTCTCGCTGAAAACATTCACAATCAACCAGATGATACCTATGACCAACAGAGCCGGCAGTATCGCCGGTAATAGGGCAACTGACGCTGCAATCAAGATCGAGAAGATTACGATGACGGCGACACTTCCCAACACGATAGCTAGGAATATGCCTACGCCAATAACGATCGCCAGAGCAAAAATTACCGCGATGGCAGCAACGAACGGTTCTAGCGCGCCGAAGTTCCCAGACATACCCGATAGGTGAATATGGCTGGTACCGATATTGCTTACCGCAACGAGTGCGCTGACGACAAATAGGACCATCAGAATCCATTTTAATGCGTTCATTATTTTGTCCTTTATGAGGCTCCTTTTCTATTTGACGTCACTTAGAACGGTTTGGATGCAGTTAAGTTCAAAGAAATTTCAGCACGTCAGTATTGAGGTATAAATCTGTATTCTGGGGGCACAGTAATGTGCAAATAAATCGGGCATCGGGCGTCGGCCAAAAAGTTTTAAAATCGGAGCGTTACCTAGAACGGGACAGTTCCAGGTCTGTGAATGAAGGGCTTGCGGTGTTCTACCTTGGCGCCATTGAAGCGCTTAGCGACAAGCGCCAAAGTCAATAAGGGTAAAAATAAGAAAGAGACGCTGATTACTCGCCAAGCTGTCCGAAGTCGCCACGATGGAATGTAAGGGTAGCGCTGGGCTTAACCTCAACCTTTTCAATTTCAGATACGAGGATGACGTGATCGCCGCCATCATAGTGGTTGTAGGCTTTACATTGAAAACGCGCGACAAAGTCCTTGAGCATGGGAATGCCGTGCTGGTTGAGCTCAGTATCCGTCGCGCCAAATTTATCGGCGCCAGGCGTCGCAAAGGTTAAGCATAGCTCTTTTTGCTCGGCGTTAAGTACATGGATGACGGTATGCGAGGCTTCGTTAAATGATTCGAAGGCATGC
This sequence comes from uncultured Umboniibacter sp., assembly GCF_947497555.1. NCBI lineage: Bacteria > Pseudomonadati > Pseudomonadota > Gammaproteobacteria > Cellvibrionales > Cellvibrionaceae > Umboniibacter > uncultured Umboniibacter sp. Next base: position 35,714 of record NZ_CANMGY010000008.1, on the reverse strand, counting down.
GCTTCTCTACCAACACTCCAAAGTACCAGTGCAGGATCCAAAGAAACACTGTTAAAGCTAGAAACTGTCATGCCAATGGGCTGTTGAGCTGCGTCGAGCGCGGTCACAATTGTTACGCCAGTGGGGAATTGGCCCAAAGCCTCGCGCAGAAGTTGACTGTCAATTGTGCTGCTCATGTTTTCTCCGTTATTGCCGCGTTAATGAGAGCGGCCGTTAAAATCCCGCGCAGTATACCACGTGCGAATTAAATGGCGATGGCTCCGTGGGGCTTGCAGCTACGCAATAGCCGTAGCGTGATGAGCAACCGCCGCAATAAGGGCTTGGAATCCTGCGCCCATGACATCTTGGCTTCTGCCGATGCCGATGTGACTCGCACCATCAATCTCAGCTTCCACGTAACAAATCGCCTCGGCACTCGCCGCGGACTGAAGCGCATGCTCGTGGTACTGTTTGATGTTAATTTCGCAGCTGAGCGAGTGGCTGAGCGCTAAGCAAAGCGCCTCTAGCGCGCCACCACCGGTCGCTTGGATCGCCAGGGGTTCATCGTGTATTTTAAGCAGCGCATCAATGGCGGTCTGCTCATCAGCATTCTTAATGTTGTAACTGGTGATTTGATAGCTCGGAAGGGAGCCAAAATGTTGCCACAATAATTCGTAAAGTAATTCTGCGGAAACCTCTCGGCCCGATTGGTCGGTCACCCGCTGCACAACTTGGCTAAACTTAATCTGTAGCCAACGAGGTAACTTAACACCAAACTCGCGCTCCAAGAGATAGGCGATACCGCCTTTTCCGGATTGGCTATTTACGCGAATAACGGCTTCGTAGTCGCGCCCTAAATCGGCCGGGTCAATGGGGAGGTAAGCGATGTCCCAGGGTTGGTCATCCTGCTGAATTGCTAAGCACTTTTTAATCGCGTCCTGGTGGCTGCCGGAGAATGCGGTATAGACCAAATCTCCAACCCATGGGTGACGTGGGTGGCGAGGTAACTGGGTACAGCGTTCGAACACTTCAAGATGTTGCTCAATGTTGCCTAAGTCGAGCTCAGGATCAATGCCCTGGCTATATAGGTTCATTGCAAGCGTAATGATATCCATGTTTCCGGTACGTTCCCCGTTACCTAGGATCGTTCCCTCTATTCGGTCAGCGCCAGCGAGAAGTGCCATTTCAGATGCGGCGACGGCACAACCACGGTCATTGTGTGTGTGAACACTGAGCTTTACCGCGTCTCTCTGGCTCAAGTGGCGCGAGGCATATTCAATTTGATCAGCGAAGACGTTCGGCGTATTCGTCTCCACCGTCGCTGGAAGATTGATAATGCATGGTTGCTCAATGGTGGGCTGCCAGATATTAATCACGTGATTACATACGGTTACCGCGAAGTCGACCTCTGTGCCAGTAAAACTCTCTGGGCTATATTGGAATTGCCATTCGGTGTGCGGGTAGCCTGCCGCGCCTTCCATGACCCACTTCGCGCCTTGTTCGGCTATCTCAATAATACCTTCTTTATCCAGTTTGAAGACTTTCTCTCGCTGGACGATAGAGGTGGAATTATAGACATGGATAATTGCCTTGGTGACGCCACTAAGCGCTTCATAGGTCTTATCGATAAGGTGCTTTCGCGCCTGAACTAATACCTGAATAGTCACATCTGAAGGAATGCGGCCTTCGTCAATCAGCCTGCGGCAAAATTCGAATTCGGTCTGAGACGCTGACGGGAAGCCAATTTCAATCTGCTTGAATCCCAGCTCAACTAGGCTGCTAAACATCTCCAATTTCTGTTCAACGGACATTGGCTCAATCAGTGCCTGGTTACCATCTCGTAGGTCAACGCTACACCAAATTGGGGCGTGACTTAGATCCGCGTCCGGCCACTGACGATCAGCGAGTTTAAACGTTGGCATAGGGCGGTACTTTTGGTGATTGAAGCCTGACATCGGAAATGGTCCATTTACTGTTTGAAAGATAATCAAATTATAGCTCAATACTGAAAGTGAGCGAATCGCCTATTTTAAATAATTTTGCTAATATTTAGCTAATTAAATTAATAAATTACTTTTTGTTAGGTTTTTTCACTATGGATAGAGTAGATAAGAAGATACTTTCAATTCTTCAGTCAGATGGCTCCATCACCAATATTGATTTGGCTGAGCGAGTGGGCTTATCGCCGACTCCCTGCGCCAGACGAGTTAAACAGCTTGAAGAGGCAGGTTATATTTCCAACTGTGTGATGCTATTGGATCGTAAAAAACTGGGGCTCGGCTTAACCGCGTATTTGCATGTTGTCCTGGAACGGCACACTCGCGATCACTTCGAGCGTTTTGAAGCGGCGTTGCGTCAATTTGATGAGGTCGTGGAGTGCGCCATGATTACTGGCCAGGATGCGGACTATCTATTGAAGGTGGTGGTCCCCGATTTAGACTATTATCAACACTTTCTATTACATCATTTAACGGAGCTTGAGGGGGTTAAGGGCGTGCAGAGTTCCTTTGTTTTGCAGACGCCGATAGCAACGACTCAATTACCGCTGAAGCACCTGGGAGATGAGCTATGAGCGATCGAAGTTGGATCCAAACTACATCGCCAAGCGAGTACTTTTTCAAAGAAGGTTGTTTTATCACCGAGTTGCTCAATGACCCTAGAGACCCGATGCTGTCGATTGCGCAGGCAAGAGTCGAACCGGGTACAGCCACTCGCTGGCATCGTCTTCGTGAGACCACCGAACGCTATTTTATTTTGGCGGGGGAAGGGCTGGTGGAAGTTGGCGATCAGCCTGCTCAACAGGTGGTCGCTGGAGCAATGGTTATCATCGCTGCAGGCGATCGTCAACGGATTACCAATACGGGTTCCGAAGATCTAATTTTTAATGCGGTGTGTACACCGCGTTTTAAGGTAGAAAACTACATTGATTGTGAGGATGAAAAATGAATAAGCGAATTGTAAAACTTGGTCTCGTGCTGTCTTTATTACTATCAAGCAGTGCCTTCGCGACAAGCCCGTCGGCCGAAGATGTCGAGCTCTATATCGTCACGCCAGCGGATAGCGCAACGGTCACTTCCCCAGTTAAAATTGTCTTCGGTTTAAGTGGTATGGGTGTTGCTCCTGCCGGTGTTAAACGTGAAAATACTGGACACCATCACCTACTCATCGATCAAGATGAGCTACCCGAGCCAGGGAAGCCCATGGGCGGCAATGTTCGTCATTTTGGCGGTGGTCAAACCGAGGTTGAGTTAACCTTGGAGCCTGGCGAGCACACGCTTCAGCTCATCTTAGGCGATCATTTCCATATACCCCATGAGCCAATGGTGGTCTCAGAGAAGATTACGATTATCGTGGAGTAAACTCGGACGAGATCTGCTGAGCACGACGTCATATTGAGGTGTGACTTGGTCTAGAACCAGCTATCGAGGTCATCTTTACAATCTCGATACTGGGCGCTATAGCTTTTTGCTCGGTCGTCGACACGTCTCGCGGTGTTCAGCAGCCATGTCTTACTTTGGTAAGAGCCGCGACTAAAACCGCCCCTTCCCTCGTGATAGGCTAAGTATTGGTTGTAGGCATCCCACTTTGAAACGCCGGTGATTCGTTGGGTTTTATTAACGTACCACGCAACGAAATCGATGGCGTCCTCAAAGTCATCTCTGTCTGCTCCCCAGTTACCTGTCTCACGGATATATTCATCCCAGGTTTCATCTTTTGCCTGAGGGTAGCCATAGGCCGAACTGGCTCGACCATAGGGAATAAACAGGAAGTAGCGCATTGGCGGTTGGGCATCGTGACGAAACGAACTCTCTTGATAGATAATGGACATGGGTACTTGAATGGGCGTACCCCAGCGATCTTCGGCTTCCAGTGCTGCATCATACCAATCTGAGCGTTGCTCGAAGATACTGCACATATTGTTTAGGTTATTGGGACGTGTTGTGGCACAGCCGGTAATGAGTGCGCTCAATGAAATCCCAATTAACAATTTACGAAGCATCTAAACACCTTTTATTATTATCGTTAGTAGTTAATTATGATACATGACCATGACAGAAAGGGAATGGCTATGGTACAACTGCGAAAACAATTTATCTCATCGCTTAGGAGCCTTCGTGATTAGACTCACCTTCATCCTCACTATCGCTTTGTTCTTTGCATTTAGCCCAATTAACTCAGACGCTTTAGATCGAGAACAACCTGCGCCCGTTGTGCGCATACTGCCTCAATATCCTGCTAATGGCTTAGGGAGAGAAGGCGAGGTAGAACTGGCATTCACCATCAATGAAGAGGGCCGTGCCGTTGATATCAAAGTAGTAGCTGCAGACCCTGAAGGCGTTTTTGAGCAAGCCGCGATGGATGCTTTAAAGCAATGGTTGTACCGGCCCATTGAGCTTGCCGGTAAACCGATTGCTGTAACGGGTGTTCACGAGCGCTTCCGCTTTCTACCACCCACCACGTAGCGTTGCTTAATTTCTAGGGTTTTTAATTACTCTCTAAACACCACGGAGCCGGCTATATCTTCTCGGCTAATTCGCGTTCTGTTTGCTGCGACAGTCGTGTCCTCGTAGCCAAATGATAGCCCCATTAAAATGTTGATATTGTCTCCAAGACCGAAAAAGTCCCTGACGATATCGGGATACTGACGCAGTGCGCCCTGAGCACAGCTGGCCAAACCCTCTGATGTCAGCGCTAACATCAAGGTTTGAGCGTACATGCCAACATCTAATGCGACACTAGCGCCAAATTTCGCATCCATACCAATGAACAGCACGTGGGGTGCATCGAAGAATTCAAAGTTTCGTAGTGTGGCAGCATCACGCGCGGCCTTATCACCCCGAGCGATCCCCATTTCCTTGTAGAGTTCAATCGCGCAGTCAATTTGACGCTGTCGATAAGGTTCTGGAAAGGGGCGGGGGCTGGGGTAGTCTGGATTTGGTTGAGAGTTTTTAGCTGCCTTGAGATAGGCCGCTTTTAATGTCTGTAGGCTTTGTCCCGACGCCACATAAACATACCAAGGTTGAATGTTGCAGTTGCTGGGCGCCAAATTAGCCAGCGTTAGAATGCGCGTTAACGTTTCCTGAGGAATCATTTTGGGTAAGTAACCACGCACACTTCGGCGCGTCTTCACCACATCTTGGAAGTTCATTGGTGACCTCGAAATTATCGTGTTGGTAAGTTCCTACTATAAGACGCCTGATGGTAAAACCCCAGTGTTTCGAGTGATCTCATTGTTCTAAACATCGGCGAATCTGAATTTCTAATCAGTCGATGACTCGGGATTTTTTCGTGGTCATGGTTACTGAATTGAAACAGATTGACGAAGCAATAGACTAGCTAGGTCACTCAGCAAAGCCTAGATTGAAAGCTATAATCCGATTAAGACTAACTGAAATAGGATGCAGTTCTAATGTCAGTGATTGATCAAGCTCATGCGCTATCACTATTAAATGGGCATGAGATTATCTACAAAAAGATTCTTCAAAAATTCGTCGATTCGGTTGAGGGCGGGAGTTATCGCTTCACCGCTCACGACGTCAATAGTGACTTCGAGACCGTTGCCAGAATTATCCACTCAGTCAAAGGGGTAGCAGAGAATGTGGGTGCTATGAAGCTGAAGGAATTAGCCGTACTGTTGGACCAACAGGCTAGGGATGGACGTGTAAACGACATTATTTGCGGTATCGATAGCTACAATGAGACGCTGTCAGAAGCCTGCAATGCAATTCGTCAAATTCTGTCATGCTAAGTGTAATATCTATCACGATTTGCTTTAGTGATACGAGTAATAAAGCCCGTCCGCACGGAGCGGTAGCTGCCTTGACCGCTTCTACGAAATAATGGTTAGAATTTTTCTTATCAAGACCTCAATCTCATACGGCTTGTGAACAATGGCATCCATACCAGCGTCAAGGCAGGCCGTCACATCATCCTCCAAGACACTTGCAGTGAGCGCGACAATCGGAACGGGTTCGCGGTTCAACGTTTTTTCCTTAGCTCTGATACCTTGAGTACATTGAAAGCCATCCATTACCGGCATCATGCAATCCATTAGCACAATATCAAAAGGAGAGCCCTGGGTAATGGCTTTAACCCACTCACTAATGCCTATTTCGCCGTCATCGGCGAGAATGACCTCAAAGCCATGCTCTTCAAGCCCTAGTTGGGCCACCATTTGGTTGACTGGGTTATCCTCTACTACGAGCACTCTCAAGCCGTCCCCCCGAACGTCAAGCTGAAAGGAATCACCACACTGAGTACTAAAATTAATTAAATGTTGTGCTAGGGTCTTACCGCGAATTGGTAGCTTGTAAACCGAGCCAATCTCGGTTTCATCTAGCACCCGGTCGTTAATCACTAGGCATGAGTCCCTAACGATCACTGCTCGGTGAGTGAGTTTTCGATGCGATAAAATTTGCAGTAAAGCGATCAGATGCTCGGAGTTTTCCGGCTGAGCTACAACGATAGCATTCTCGGGAACCTCGTCATCGCCCAGCTTCTTCAGTTTAGGGAAAAAGTAATGCAAACTCTGCCAGGTTGATCTTGCTGAGTGGTTATCTCGCGCTAACCAGTAAACTGGAAGATCCTTTAACTGTGAATTATCAAATGTGTCGGCGCTGCCTGAAATAGGAATGGAAACCGTAAAGGTGGAGCCCTTTTCTGACTCACTCACTACGGTTATATCACCGCCCATCAAGCGCGCAAGCTGTCGAGAAATTGCTAATCCTAAACCCGTACCATGGAAATCTCGTGCAATATAATCATCAGCCTGTTTGAAAGGCTCGAAGATTTTCTCAGTAGCTTGCTCATTAATACCAATTCCCGTGTCCTTGATATGACAGTAGAGCCATTGATGCTCCGGTTGCTCATAAGGGGGGTACTCAATGATTAATGAGACGGTGCCATGGTCAGTGAATTTGACGGCATTCCCCAAAAGGTTGAGTAAGATTTGTTTTAAACGGTGATCATCTAAGATTAGCGTTGATGGAAGATCATCAGGTGCTTGGAACTCAAACTGATTAGAATTTTGCTGCAATTCCGGTATGACAATGGCGGTGATGTCGGTAAAGAGCTGCCAGATATCGCAGTCGACTGGCAAAATCGTTAGGGATTTAGCTTCAATCTTGGAGATATCTAGAACATCATTAATGAGATTTAGTAGATGCTTGGATGACGTCAGGATAGTGCTCAAGTGCGCGGCTTGAGCGGAACTTAGGTCTGAGCGGCGAAGAATATCGCTCATACCGATAATCCCATTCAGGGGGGTACGAATTTCGTGCGACATTTTTGCGAGAAACAAACTTTTTGCCGTATTCGCTTTATCGGCTTCGTTCTTAGCCTCTAAAACGTTATCGCGCTCTTCACGGATTACGTGTTGATTGCGGGTCCGAGCTTCAATTAGCGTATTGATTGTTTGTCCGAATTCAGCAAACTCATCATTACCTGGAATATCAACGCGCTGCGAAAAATCTCTTTTCGCTTCTACTGTTTCTAAACATCTAGCTACTGTGTTGATCGTCTGAAGGACCCTGCGTGATACAAGAACGCCCAAGCTCACTGTCGTGAGTACGATAAGAATCATCAATATTAAGTTTAAATAAGCGTCAATGAGTAGCTCGTTAGATCGCAAGCTAGCATCATCAATAATGCCATCTTTGGATGTTTTGATTAACGCTTCAATGAGGAGACTTCGTGCCGTGAGCTGAGCTATATCTGCATCAGAGAGGTTCATCTGGCCGCCATTTGCGTTGCTCGCTAACTGGCGTAACTCAATTGCATGAAGGAATTCGGGTGTCTGAGTGATGTCTAGCAGAGTACGCTTGTCTTCTTCGCGCGCGGACAGGGTTAGATATCGCCGCATTGCAATGGATTGTTGAATATCATTGAGTGTTAGTGACTTGCTAATTGCAATGCTGGGCCATTCAGAATAACTACTAATCAGCAATGATTCTAAGGACACTCTTGTGCCCAAGCTAAAGAGCTGTGAAAAAGCGTCTGTCTCCCTCCCAGATTGATCGTCAGCAATATCTGCTACGAGGGATTGCGCGAGGTTGTCGCCGTTTTCAATTTCGGCTCGTACTCGTATAGTAAGCTCTTCGCCACTCAACTCCTGGGTCATTACGATCGAAGCCAGGTTATTGAGGCTTTCCAGCCAAACGGTGAATTCCTGTTGTAGCTCCGGGGTCATACCCGCAGAAGTGATGTCAGCTATCAACTCGTTGCTGGTGCTCAATGGGTTGGCTAGGGCAATGGTATCTTCCTGAGAGCCTGTGATAGCCATAATGCCAAGTGCCTCGAGTTTGGAAATTTGCGCGCCAATTACCGAGTATGATTCATAGGTGGTAGCTAGATTTTTTATTTCCTGAGAACGAACTAGATTCTGCATCACCGAGTTAGCAAGGAATAAAAGCAATACGACCAGCGGAATTCCCACCGCTAGCGTTAATTGCCAGCGAAATCGCAAATAATAAAATTTATTCATTTTGGCGTTAAACTCACTTCGATTTTCTCCATCCTATACACGGACTCTAGACGAAATTCATGAGGTTTACGGAATCAATTGCGTGAGATTACGACGCGACGTTTGGGATTCGATAACTGTCTCGTTAAATGGCGTATTTTGGGCGATTAGCGGCTGGTTTAGCGCCCGAGTCCATGATCAAAATGATCGTTTTTGGATGGCAACTACGCCTAGTGGTTGATCGGCGATAAGCCATTCCCAAGGCGAGCTATAGGGTCGTTCTTTTTGATGAACTCGTTTCGAGGCCTCAAGATGTACGCATAGAGTTGCTCAAATCTCACTGCCCCATCATAATGCAAGTTAATTCGCATTTTTTAAGGATGTACTATGAAAATCTCCAAGGATTCTGTTGTTAGCTTCCACTACACGGCTAGTGAAGCTGGAGCTCAATTAGAAACGTCTCGAGAGACTGACCCAATACTTTATCTCCATGGTCACAACGGTATGTTCGATGGTATTGAAAAGTTGCTGGATGGGCAGGAAAAAGGTGCCAAGATCACCGCTGAATTACCGCCGGCAGAGACGTATGGTGACCGTGTGGAGGGGCAGACTCTTCGCGTGCCACTCAAGCACATTCAAGGAGCTAAGAAAAAGAAGCCAAAGGTTGGCGACACCGTAGCAGTAAATACCGCCAATGGTGTTAGCGAGATGGTCGTACTTAAGGTAGGGTTGAAGAATGTGGATGTTGATGCAAATCATCCGTTTGCGGGTAAGACCTTAACCTTTGATTTGGAGGTTATGGATGTTCGTGAAGCTTCGGCTGATGAACTCGCGCACGGTCATGCTCACGGTGTGGGCGGTCATCAGCACGACTAAGCAACGTTAACGAAGCAGAGTCCGGTACCATCTATCACGAAGTTCGGGAAGCGCTCCAATGTCAGTAGCTACAAGTTCGTTATCGAGTCCTATCAAGTTTGCCGATGCAAGCGAGGCTAAAAATCGTTTTGTAAAGGGATCCTGCCAAGAGGGTTTAGCTAATCCGTTGAATGACCCCACGCATCAACTAGATCAACTCTACCGGTGCTGGTCAGAAGGTGGCTCGGGGGTGATTATCAGTGGTACTGTCTGGATTAATCGGAGTGATAACACCCCCCAAGGCGATCTCGTTTTAGATGATGAGAGCGATATGGTGGCCTATCGTCGTCTTGCCAAAGCTGGACAAGTGAATAATAGCCAGAGCTGGCTCCAGCTTGGTTATTATTGTATTTCGCCAGAGTCCAGCATTAATGACCTTGGCTCAGAAAGTCTGATGGCTATCATTCAAGAATTCGTTCAAGCAAGTCGACGAGCTGAATTAGCAGGGTTTTCTGGGGTGCAAATTGCGGCGCATGGCGGACATTTTCTTGGCGCTTCGCTGAATGAAGAGGTTAATCAACGCAGTGATATGTGGGGCGGTGATGGCGGTCGACGCGCATCGCTTGTCATTGCGATCTTGACCGAAATTCGCAAAGCGGTTCAGCCTAATTTCTTAGTGAGTTTAACCCTCGATGTTGCGGCTTTTGCGAGTGATGATGAGGGCGAGTCGACTCAGCATTTTGTCTCTCTTCTAAATCAACATTTAGCTTCAATTCAGCTTATCGGAAAAATGACGCTCGAGTCGTTGGCGGAGCAATTTACCGAAACGGCAATGATTGGTTCAGTTGATGCTTGCGTTTTTCAAGAGGATACCCATTTGCCATTCACCACGCCGTTCGACTTGATTGCCTTCGATCGTCATTGTGTACTAATGCCTGATTTGCCAAAGCAAATGTTAGCGAATCCTCAGTTTAAGTGGCCGTCGTCCTGGCCGAGTGATACAGCTACTTCAAAGGCAAGTTCCCAATTGAGTAGCTGGTATCAATGCCAGATGTATTTACTTGCGATGGGAAAGAAAATACATCCGCGTGCCGGCGAGTTTATCCTAGGCCTTCGAGTTGCTTTGCTTCGCTGGCGAAGCGAGCGTGCTCAACGACGACTATTTGGAAGTCGCTGAGCACGATCGTTATTCGAGTACCGCGACAATGCTATCAGCTAAGTACTCGAGGTTCGCTGAGCTAATCCCAGCAATATTGATTCGTGATGAACCCACCATGTAAATAGCATATTCAGACTTAAGTCGCGCAACCTGCGCTTCGCTAAGGCCTAAAAAGCTAAACATGCCTTTTTGCTCCTCGATGAAATCGAAATTATTCGCACCACGAGCTTTCAATGCTCGGTTGAGCGCCTGACGCAACCCCGAAATTCGTCCGTGCATTGCTTCAAGCTCTTCAATCCAGAGGGTTTTCAGCTCGGTGCTCAGGATTTCTGCAACAATGGCTGCTCCATGAGAGGGAGGCATTGAGTAATTCGCGCGCGTTGCCGCCAAGAGTTGGCTGAGCGCTTTAGTAGTGGCCGTTTCATCATGAGTAATCAGCATCGCCAGTCCAGTTCGTTCGCGATACAAACCAAAGTTTTTGGAGCAGCTGGCAGCGATAAGTACTTCAGGACATTGTTCGGCGACTAGGCGAAGACCCGCAGCGTCTGTTTCGAGATCGATACCGAAACCTTGATAGGCGACATCAATGAAGGGTGTAAAGCCATTTTTATTGGCTAGCTCCGCAAACATCTGCCATTGCGCTAACGATAAATCTGCGCCACATGGATTGTGACAACAGCCGTGGACTAATACTAAATCGCCCGCTTTAGCCTTTTGAAGGTCCTGCATCATGAGGTCGAAAGTGAGTTGGCTGTTTGCTTTGTCGTAATAGCCGTAATATTCGACAGTCAAACCCGAACCGGAAAAAATGGCTTCGTGATTAGCCCACGTCGGATTACTTACGAATACCTTGGCACCAGGCTTGGTTCTAGCGATTAAATCAGCCAACGCCTTTAGTGCGCCACAACCACCGGGTGTTTGGATGGCCTTTACGCGCCCAGCGGATATTGCAGAATGATTTTGACCAAGGAGTTCGGCGCTCAGGAGTTGGTTGAACTCGTGATTTCCAGCAGGGCCAACGTAGGATTTGGTGGATTCAGACTCAAGTATTCTGGCCTCGGCAATCTTGACAGCTTTGAGGACGGGAGTATCACCTTCTTCATTCTTATAAACACCGACACCTAAATCAATTTTTTCGGCGCGAGAATCGGCCTGATATTCGCCCATCAATTTAAGGATTGGGTCCGCGGGGAAATTTTCTAAATGTTCGAACATGAGGTGTATCTCTCCAAGTTTTTAGCTGACCTAGTGTAACCGTTTTTTTATCAGTATTACGCTATTAGTTTCTCATGTAACCAAAAAAACTATCAATAGGTACTGATCTTTCCCGAACCAGTGCTATCCAGAGTTGTTCATGAGAGCGCGGGTTAATGGCGCCAGTGGCTACAACAACTAGCTGCTAAGTCCAAGTGAAGGGAATTGCTTAGTGATGCAGCGCCGTTAGGTTTTCGCGTGGAAAGCGAGTAAGCGGGACGTTTTCAACGGTTGTTTGATCTTTGTTGCTATGTTAGAAAATAGATACAGATTGACTAGTACACTAGTCATTAAAATATGATCGAATAGTCACAGTTTTTCGTAGCAAGAACTATTCGTACAAAGAGTTCTGGCAATGATGCCGCTGTCAATAGTATTGAGTTTTAGGATAACCCCACATGAAGCTGTACAGTTATTACCGATCGTCGGCTAGTTTTCGAGTCCGAATAGCGCTCAATCTCAAAGGCGTTCGGTATACTCAGATTCCCGTGAACTTAAAACTGGGAGCGCAGCTATCGGATGACTACCAATCAATCAATCCTCAGCGCTTACTCCCAGCACTTGAAACGTCAGATGGGCTGCTAACTCAAAGCTTCGCAATCATGGCTTGGCTTGACGAAAAATTTCCCGAAAGGTTACTCGTTTTGGGTGATGCTGAACAGCGTGCAAAGATTCGCGCCTTGGCGGCGATACTTGGTTGTGACACACAACCTCTGCAGAACTTAAGAGTCCTTAAATACCTCTCATCAGAGATTGGTGTTACCGAAGCTCAGCGCCTCCAATGGTCGCAGCATTGGATTCGAGATGGGCTCAGCGCATTTGACGCTCAGCTGAAGGAAGACGCCTATAGTGTCGGTAAGGTTGCTTCATTAGCAGATATCTGCCTGATACCTCAACTATATAATGCCCGAAGGTTCGGTATTGATGTGGCTAGTGAATTTAAGCGGCTAGCCGAAATTGAGTGCCGCTGTTTGTCACAGGAGGCCTTTCAGCGTGCGTTGCCTGAGCAACAGCCCGATTATATTCCCGATTAGCTGCCCCTAAAGCTACCGCTTAGACCTTTATGTTCAGCGGGTTTGGCTAATCATTAGCTTAGTTGCTAAACTATTGATAGGTAAACTATTAGAGCGTCAGCGCTTATTCGTCTATTCTTTGACGAAACATCACTATCATCTATAGTTTAGTAACGCATTAACCTTAACCACTGATATCATTTTTTGGAGCTATTAATGAGACATACCATACCGGTTTCCCTGGTAATCATATTTGGTTTTCTCACCGGTTGCGGCGGGAAAGAAGAAGCGGAAGCGCCTGCCCCACAGGTGTTTGTTCAAGAAGCTCAAATGATTGAATATAATCCCGTCGGTAGTTTCAATGCGCGTTTGGAATCACGTAATGAGGTACAAATTACCGCTTTGGTATCGGGGGAGTTACAAGCCATTCATTTTGAAGAGGGTAGAGTGGTTAGTGCCGGAGATCCATTATTTGATATCGATCCATCAAGTTATGCGGCAACGGTGGCATCGTATGATGCTGAAAGACTTCGCGCTAAGTCTACGTTAGATAATAATCGAAAGACGTTAAATCGAGCTCTTGCATTAATCGAAGATGGTTATATTTCTCAGTCCGAATTTGATCAAATTGAGTCTGACGTTAATACTGCTGCAGCTCAGCTTCGTAGCGCTGAAGCCAATCTAGAGCGAGCTCAAGTGGATTTAGATCACGCGACTATTAGGGCCTCAACGACTGGCCGTATGAGCCGCTCAAACTTTAACTTGGGTGAGGTTGTTGGCCCGGATAGTGGCCCGCTGGCAATATTGATCGGCGGTAATATGATGGATGTCATTTTCCAGATTAGCGAGGCTGCGTGGTATCGTGCTACGCAAAATGGCTTAGAAGATGACTCGTTATCAGGCGCAGCTGATGTTGAATTAGTATTTAGCAATGGCGACGTTTATAGCGAAGTTGGTTACATTGACTACATCGCTAACCGTGTTAATGAGAGCACGGCTACCGTTGAAGTTCGCGCTACGGTTCCGAATCCAAATGATACGCTTCGGCCTGGACAGTTCGTAACGGCTCGACTTACATCGACTGCAACAGAGTCGGCATTAGTGGTCCCTCAAGCCGCGGTACAAGTTGATCAACGCGGTACTTATGTCTTGGAAGTCCTTAGAGATAACACCGTGAGTCGGACCAACATTGTTACTGGGCAACGGCTAGCTGAAAATGTGGTGATTGAAGAGGGGTTAGAGGAAGGCGCTTTAGTTATCATAAACGGCATCCAACGAGTTAGAGAAGGTCAGGAAGTTTCTGTCAAGATTGCAGGGCAGGAGTAAGAAAATGATATCTAAGGCATTCATTAGCCGACCTAAATTCGCGATGGTCATTGCCATCGTGATTAGCTTGGCAGGCTTAATCGCGTTGCGGGTCTTACCTATCGCCGAATTTCCAGAGGTTGCTCCACCTCAAGTTAGTGTGAACACTTCTTGGCCTGGTGCTTCGGCAGAAGTTATGGAGGAAAGTGTTGCTCAGATTATCGAGGATAAGGTAAATGGCGTAGAGGGCATGACTTACATGACCTCACAGAGCGGCAATGACGGTTCTTACGAATTGAGCGTTGTATTTGATGTGGGAACTGACGTCGATATGGCTCAGGTTTTGGTGCAAAACCGAGTCTCATCAGCGGAACCAATGCTGCCTCAGGATGTTCGAACTCAAGGGATTACGGTTAATAAAAAATCTCCAGACATTCTGTTCACCATTAACCTTTATTCACCGGATGGCAGTCTCGACGATCTTTTCATTTCTAACTACACCAAAATTAATATCCAAAATGCCATCAAGCGTGTCCATGGCGTCTCGAGTGCAGACACCTTCGGTGGTTCTGATTACTCAATGCGTATTTGGTTAGACCCCTTCAAAATGGCGTCTTATGGAATATCTCGTGATGATATTTCCGATGCGCTTCGAGAGCAAAATGTTCAAACCCCAGCTGGTAAAATTGGCGCTCCACCCTTCGAAGGCGAACTCGTCACCGAATACTCGCTGCGAGTTCAGGGCCGTTTAGCTGATGAAGAAGAGTTTGGCAATATTGTGCTTCGCGTTGACGAAGATCGCTCAATGTTGCGTATCAAGGACGTGGCACGCGTTGAACTTGGCGGTCTTAGCTATGATATCTCGGCGGAAAAGGACGGTGATTCTAGCGCTGTTATCATGATCTATCTATTGCCTGGCGCCAATGCGCTTGAGACGGCAGAGAATGTAAAAGCTTTAATGGCCGACCTGAGCGAAACCTTTCCACAGGGACTGGAATACTCAATTGGTTACGATACCACTCGCTATGTTGATGTCTCGATCCAGCAGGTGATTCAATCGCTTATGGAGGCAGTGGGTTTAGTTATTTTAATTACCTTTATGTTCTTGGGCGACTGGCGTTCCACAATTATTCCGGCGGTTGCAGTCCCAGTTAGTCTGGTGGGTACCTTAGCCGTCATGTATGCCATCGATATGAGTATCAACACGGTGACGCTCTTCGGTTTAATTCTGGCGATCGGTATCGTGGTGGATGATGCTATCTTGGTGGTCGAGAATACGGACCGTCATTTGCGTGAAGGTGAGATGACTCCCAAGGAGGCGGTCACTAAAACCATGGATGAGGTGACTGGTCCGGTAGTGGCTACAACACTTGTATTACTCGCTGTATTCGTGCCGACGGCTATGCTGCCGGGTATCACGGGTGTTATGTACAATCAGTTCGCTGTGACGATCTGTGTGGCGGTAGTGATCTCGTCAATTAACGCTCTGACATTATCCCCAGCGTTAGCAGGACTGTTACTCCGGAAGAACCAGAACCAAGCTCGCTGGTATGCAAAGTTTAATGAAATTTTTGATCGAATTACCAATGGGTACGTCAGTTCGGTAAAACACTTTCTTGTCCGTGGAAAAACAGTGGTTATTTTCTTCGTTCTCACGATGGTGGGCGCGGGTTGGTTAGCGAAGACGCTCCCCAGTGACTTTGTGCCGTATGAGGATAAGGGTGTTTTGATGATGAACGTCCAATTACCTGACTCCGCTTCAATTTCTCGAAGCACAGAGGTGATGGAGACGATCACTCAATTAATCAGTGAAGAAACCCGAATTGAAAGTAGTACGACTATCACTGGGTTTTCTATCTTTAACGGTGCCGCCCAGAGTAACGCCGGCGCCGGTTTCTTAGTCTTAACACCGTGGGATGAGAGACCGGGATACGAGAATCTTTCAGCAATGGTGGGTATGTCTCTCATGCAAAAAGCTGCGGAGACTATTCCCGAAGCGGAGATCTACTTCTTCCCGCCACCAACTCTACCGGGTATGGGCTTAACTGGCGGCGTGGAGTTTGTTGTCCAAGATACAACGGGCGGAAGCTATGAGGAGCTAGCTGGAAACTTGCAGACGCTTTTGGGTGAACTTAACGCCTCGCCTTTGGTCGGCAATGCTTCAACTTCCTATCGCGCCAATGTGCCACAATACTTTATCAATATCGACCGAGACAAGGTTAAGAGTCTTGGCATTACGTTGACGGAAGTCTTCGGCGTGTTACAGACAAATCTTGGCTCAATGTACGTCAATGACTTTTCGATATATGGTCAAACCTACCGAGTGATGATGCAGGCAGAGCCCGAATTCAGAGACGAAATTAACGATATTAACTCCCTGGAAGTGCGTACTAAGAATGACGAAATGGTTCCATTAGGGTCACTCGTTGAGATTGAACCAATCTTGGGTCCCGATGTAGTAACGCGTCACAATAGTTTCCGCGCGGCATCCATTCGAGTAAATATTGCGCCGGGTGCTGCCTCAAGCGCGGTGATGGAAATGATTAAGGAGAAGTCAGCCGAACTGCTTCCTGATGGGTATCGGACTGAGTGGACAGGGATGAGCTATCAACAGGCTGCGGCAGGTAACCTAGCCGTCGTCGCGTTTATATTGGCTAGTGTCTTTATCTATTTGTTCCTGGTTGCTCAGTATGAGAGCTGGACTATTCCTATCGCCATTATTCTTGTTGTGCCGGTGGCCATTGCAGGTGCCTTAGTTGGACTTAAAACTATTGGTATATTCTTGGGTGTTAGTAAGATGACACTCTATGCGCAAGTGGGCTTTGTTCTTCTCATTGGTATGGCCGCGAAGAACGCAATCTTGATTGTAGAGTTTGCGAGAGAGCGACGAGAGAAGGAAGGTGATTCCATTCAAGACGCCGCGATTAACGGTGCTCATCTGCGCTTTCGAGCGGTTTGTATGACTGCCATCTCGTTCATTTTAGGTATTCTTCCGCTGGTAATGGCGTCGGGTGCAGGGATGTTTTCACAGCGAGGCCTGGGCCTTACCGTGTTCTCAGGCATGTTGGCGGCTTTGGTGATAGGTACCGTATTGATACCAATTTTCTTTGCGGGTATTCAGTCTGTTCGAGAACGAGTGAAGGGAATTAGTGACGAGAAATCGCCTAATTAATAGTTAGAACGTCGCCGCGCGTTATTAGCGTGGCGAATTCTTGATAAAGGCGTTAGAATCTTGATGTTGTTTTTAGTGACCTAGAGTTGAGGGATTCTCAGTGAAAGTATTTATTAAGTTAAGCGCAGTTTTGGTGGTTGTCTTAGGTTTTAATTCCAGTATTGCGGACGATGTAACTAATAGCATCAAAGAGCGTACAGAATCGCCTGCGAGTATTTGTCTGGTCGGTGATCCCTGTGCCGCCGCTCCCGCGCCGAGTGCATCAGCGGAACCTCGTTCAGGAGAACAGGTTTATACTGCTTCCTGCGGTGCTTGTCATGCTTCGGGTGTGAGTGGAGCTCCTAAGTTTGGCGACGCGGCCGACTGGAGTAATCGTCTTTCAAGTAAAGGCCTAGAAACCCTTTACAGCAATGCGATTAATGGTATCAATGCGATGCCTGCTAAGGGCCTGTGTATGGACTGTTCGGACGAGGAAATTCACGGTGCTATCGACTACATGCTAGAGAACTCAAAGTAATAATTTTATATTGATTCAGTATTTATAGTCGTTAAGAAAAAATGCCGCGAGATGACTCGCGGCATTTTTTTTGGATAAGGCTTTGATCCTCATTAACCGGAACAGTGCTGACTGTACCGGTAATGTGCTAATCGACGCCCTAGAGTTTGCGAGCTAGATGGACGAAATAGCCATGCTTTTCACAGTGATTGAGCATGTCGTTGATAATCTGTTGTTCGCTGTAGCCCATGAGGTCATAGTGCTGAAATCCTTCGCGCAGATAGACTTCACAACGAGCGCCAGCGGTCTCAGCAGGCACATCCTCATCTTCATCCATTTCACGCAACTTCAATTGATAAGCGAAACTTGTTCCATCATCGAGTTTAACTGCCAACGTGACTGAGTCTTCCTCAATGGTTAGTTCGCTATCCACTGATTGTTCATCAAAGGCTTCATGGAGTTCCGTGAGCGCCGGTACACCCACTACATTAATAAAGGTGCGTACTTCGTCAGCAGTGCTCGTCATATTTAACCGATTAATCCGCTCTCGCCAGTCGATATCTTCATCGTGGGGTGTAGTGTTCATACTGTGCTGCATGCTCTGTCGCTTTAATTTCTCAGTATTGAGCGACTTGAAGAGGGATATAACGATGAGTGCTAACACTACCGAGAATGGGAGCGCGCTAATAATGGTAGCCGTTTGTAAACTCTTTAGCCCGCCTGCGTAGAGCAATAGCATGGCGAGTAGACCAATCGAAAATGACCAATAGATGCGCTGCCAAACGGGATTGTTCTCATTCCCCTTGGCTGCCAGCATATTGACCACCAAAGCGCCCGAATCCGCAGAGGTTACGAAGAAAATGACAATCATAACAATCGCGATGAGTGACACAATTTCAGTCATCGGGTAATACTCGAGGAATTTGAATAGCGCAATGGCATTATTTTCGAGCACAGCTCCCGAGAGTGACGGCCCATGTTCGCGGATCAAGTTAATCGCGCTGTTACCGAAGACGGTCATCCAAGTAAAGGTAAAACCAACGGGAATTAGAATGACCCCGAGAATGAATTCGCGAATAGTTCTACCGCGTGAAATTTTGGCAATAAACATGCCCACAAATGGCGACCATGAAATCCACCATCCCCAGTAGAATAACGTCCATCCGCCAATCCAATCATTGGGCGCGTAGGCATATAAATCGAAGGTCTTATCCACAACGCCAGAGAGGTAGGTGCCGATGTTCTGCATCAGTGTCTGCATCAGATGCACTGTTTCACCAGTGGTAAAGACAAGAATGAGTAATAGCACGGCCAGCGACATGTTGACCTGCGATAGGATACGGATGCCCCTATTGAGGCCAGATAGTACGGAAATCGTAGCAAGGATGGTTACGCCTACAATTATCCCCGCTTGAATGCTAATGGAATTCGGTACACCGAAAAGATAGTGAAGACCCGCGTTAATTTGTGCGACACCGAATCCGAGGGACGTGGCGACGCCGAGCACCGTACCAATAATGGCGAAGATATCAACGGAATCGCCTATTGGCCCATAGATTTTGTCACCTAAAACTGGGTACAGGGTAGACCGTAAGGTAAAAGGTAAGTTGTGGCGATAACCGTAGTAGGCAAGCGCCAAACCAACGAGCGCATAGATTCCCCAAGCATGCAAACCCCAGTGGAAGAACGTGATTTCTAACGCCTGTTCCGCGGCCGCAATGGTTTCTGGGGTACCTTCGGGGGGCATTAAATAATGCATCACCGGTTCCGCGACACCAAAGAATAGCAGGCCAATACCGATACCTGCGGAAAACAGCATGGAGAACCAAGTTGGATAGGAGTAGTCGGGTCGGGAATCATCGGGGCCAAGGCGAACATCACTTATGCTACTAGCCGCGAAGTAAATTAGCGCGATGGCGATTGAAGCGACAACCAGAACATAAAACCAGCTAGCCGAATCAACTATTTGGCTCTGAGCGGCGACAAAGGCGTGTTCAGTCCAAGAAGGAGCGCTAACGGCAAGAACAATGAGTGCCACTAAGAGTGCGCTCGAAATGATAAACACATGACTGACACGATGTGGTTGAAGGTTATTGTTATCAGCGCTTTCGGAGCTACTATCCATGAATTTAATCCTTAAGGTCTACGTCAGTTTGGGGAAACCACTACCTAATTAGGTAGAACTCAAATTGTTTATCGGATGGTAAGAGGTTAAAGTAGTGCTAATTTTTTTCCATAAATGATAGATAGTAGCTGAATTTTCTCGGAAGTTCTTCATTAAATCTAACCGTTAGGATTCAGCCAGACGGATAGAGCTCAAAGGGATATCATGAACAGAAGTATTATTATTACAGCAGCAATTACTGGTTCTGGCGACACCGCTGAGAAAACGCCTCATTTACCAATCACTCCAGCCGAAATCGCTCGAGATGCCATTGAGGTCGCTAAGGCGGGTGCTGCAATTGCTCATATTCATGTTCGTGATCCAAAGACCGGAGCTCCAAGTCGAAAGCTTGAACTTTATCAGGAAGTCGTTGAGCGTATTCGTGAAGCCGATACGGATGTCGTGATCAACCTAACCACGGGAATGGGCGGCGACCTCTACTTGGGGCCTGATGACAACCCCTTAGACCTTGGTGTTGAAACCGATTTAGTCGGTCAGATTGAACGCCAGGCTCACATCGAAACATTATTACCTGAGATTTGCTCGTTAGACTGTGGTTCCTTCAATTACCCTGCAGGTAACTACGTTTACGTTTCTACTCCAGACATGCTTCGCCTAGGTGCGAAACGCCTCTTAAACGTTGATGTAAAACCAGAACTAGAGGTCTTTGATCTCGGCCATGTATGGTTCGCTAAGCAGATGATGGAAGAGGGCTTGCTTAAAGCTCCACCGTTATTCCAGGTATGTATGGGTGTTCGTTGGGGTGCCGAGGCTAGCACTCAGAACTTCCAAACAATGGTTGCGAACCTACCTGCGGGAGCTAACTGGGCAGGCTTTGGCTTGGGCGCTATGGAAATGCCGATGGTTGCTCAGGCGGCGTTGTTGGGCGGAAATGTCCGAGTTGGCCTTGAAGATAACCTTTTCTTAAGCCGTGGTGAGTTGGCTACTAACGCGCAACTGGTCGAACGAGCCCGCAATATTGTTGAGCTTATGGGTGCGAGCATTCAAACTCCAGCTCAAGCAAGAGAGCAGTTAGGCTTGGTTAAGCAAGAAGCTAAGATCAAAGCCTTCAATACGGCAGCGGCGCTAGTAAGCTAATCCGTTTAGATTAGGCTGCTGCGTTTGAACCAGCTTTAGGACAAAATTAATGGCTATTAATAACGTTGTTTTTCAGGCGGTCGCTCATCCTTGGATGTGCGACGCGATGCTGCATCTTACCACGCGCCACTACATGGCGATGTTTGATGACGCGAGTTATCATTTTTTGCATAAAGTGTTCGGCTGGACCGCTACCCAAGTTAAAGATAATGGAATTGGTTTCGCTGATGTAAAGCACGTCATTGAGTACCAAGCTGAAGTCGGTAGTGGCGAATTGCTATCGGTGTCCGCTCAGTTAACGAAGCTAGGTGGTAAATCGATGACGGTGTTGTACAGCATGTATAACAGCCAGACGGAAGAGCTAGTAGCAACGCTTGAGAGCACGTCGGTCTTATTTGATACGAATGCTCGAAAGGCGATCGCGTTTTCTGATGATTGGCGATCGCGTGCTTCGGACTATTTAGCCTAGAAGACTTTTTAGTCTAGAAGCTTTTTTTGGTCTAGAAGCTTTGGCGTAAAAACTAAGCTAGAAGTCGGCAACAAAAATTGATTTTAGGATGGCGAGTTATCGATGTGATACTCGCCATTTTTTTAGGCTATTTTTTAAGTAAATCTCTCAGAGAGGCCAGTGTTTCTCTCCCGCGCTCTTTATTTTGCGCTTTTTCGGTATCCGTTCCAAAGCCGAGTTTATCAATATCTTCTTCGGGAAGTTCATCAAGAAAGCGAGAAGGTTGACAGCTTTGCCATTCACCGAATTGTTTGCGCTTGGCTGCTAGCGTGATGGTTAAGTTTCGCTTAGCTCTCGTTATTGCTACATAGGCTAATCGTCGCTCTTCCTCAACACTACCTTCCTCGATTGAAGAGCGGTGCGGGAGAATTTCCTCCTCCCAGCCTAGTAAGAAGACGTTAGGATACTCCAGACCCTTAGAGGCGTGAATAGTGAGTAACTGTACTCGATCTGAATCATCCTCTTCCTCCTGTTGCTCCAGCATATCGCGAAGAAGTAGTCGGTTGATCACCGCCTCCAGGTCGGCATCCGGGTCGTCTTCCTGAAGCCAACCTAAGGTCTGTTTAAGCTGGTCTACCAGAGAGTGAACATTGCCCATCCGTTTCTCAGCGACATTGGGAGACGATGCATTTTGGTGCAGCCAGTTCTCATAATCCGACTCGTCGATCATGGCTTTCACTGCAGCAATAGGGTCACCGTCATCGGCGCGCTGACGCACGCCACTTATCCAGTCGTGAAAGTCGAATAGTCGTTTAGCGGCTTCTGGCGCAAAGTTGTGATTCAAGGCCTCAGCGTCACCGCAGGTATTAAACAGACTCTGCTCTCGCTGTACGGCAATTCCCGCCAACTTCTCTAGCGTACTGGGACCAATTTTACGGCGCGGAACGTTGATAATACGTAAAAACGCATTATCGTCCGTAGGGTTTACAAGCAAGCGCAAATACGCCAGCGCATCCTTTACCTCTTGGCGCGAGAAGAAGCTCGTGCCGCCGGACATAACGTAGGGAACCTGGAACTGCTGAAGCTTCATTTCCAAGAGGCGAGACTGATGGTTGCCGCGGTATAAAACTGCGAAATCACTATATTTCCCGCCGGTACGTAAGCGTTGATCCATGATTTCCGTTGCTACTCGCTCGCATTCAGCGTCTTCGTTAGCGGTGCGGATTACTCGGATGGGGTCACCGTAACCCATTTCACTCCAGAGCTTCTTGTTGAAGTCGTGAGGGTTATGATCAATAAGGTGGTTAGCGGCCTTTAGGATGCGGCTGGTGGAACGATAGTTCTGCTCCAGTTTAACCACGTGTAGGCCAGGGTAATCCTTACTCAGTTGAGCTATGTTCTCAGGTCTTGCCCCGCGCCACGCATAGATGGACTGGTCGTCATCACCTACTACGGTGAGTCCACCACGGTTACCTAACAGCGTTTGAATCAGCTGATATTGGGCGCCATTGGTATCCTGGTATTCGTCTATGAGGAGGTAGCGAAGTTTGGCGCGCCAGCGTTCAAGAATATCCGAGTGTTCGTCGAAGAGTAGGCTCGGCTGTAAAATAAGGTCGTCAAAGTCAAAGGCATTGTAGGCCTTCAGGGCGCGATTATAACTCTGATAGATGATCGCAATCTGCTGCTCCCCTTGAGAGCCGGCCATCGAAAGCGCCTTCTCAGGGGATATGAGTTCGTTCTTCCAGTTGGATATCATATTCTGAATCATTGCTACGTGATCCATATCGATATCACCATCTTTCATCATGAGCTCTTTAAGCAGGGCTAAGGCATCTGACTGATCAAAGATGGAAAATCCAGGCCGATAGCCTAGGGTCTTGAGTTCACGCCTAATAATAGTCAGGCCGAGGGTATGAAAGGTACAGACCATTAACCCACGAAGTTTCTTTTTGTCTACCAGCTGGCCAACGCGTTCCTTCATTTCTCGCGCGGCTTTGTTGGTAAAGGTCACCGCAGCAATGGCGTGCCCAGGATAGCCGCACTCTTCGATTAAATAGGCTATCTTGCGGGTGATAACACTTGTTTTGCCGGACCCTGCGCCGGCCAATACCAATAGCGGGCCATCGATATATTTTACGGCTTCGGCCTGGCGGGGATTTAGTTTAGACAATGGGCTAGCTCCTTCGGGGAACGTTATTGTAAACTCAAAGGGCTTGTTAAACGAGTATCAGATACACGAATTTATGGGAAGTTACCCTTGTCTAATTACTTGGCGTTACCGTTATCTCCACCACCTACCTTTACGATTCTGTTCGCCATGGAATCTGAGGCTGAACCCTTCCTTGCCCTTGGTCAGACAGAAACCATTGAGGTGGGCTTTCCCTCCACAAGTCGATTTCTGAATTGGACCTGTGGAGGAGCTTGTTGTTTAGTGGTCATAGCTGGAGTGAGTTCACGCCATGGCTGTGATCGTATTGGGCAAGTCGCTGCCGCCGTTATGGCGAGAGAGGCGCTGTTATTAGCCCCAACTAGTTGTCTAGTTTCTGCAGGAACCTGCGGTGCGGTGTGCGGTAGTTTATCCGTTGGCGATGTGATTACAGCAGCTACCACAGCAACCTTTTATGATCATCGGATTCCGCTTAAGGCGTTCTCCACCTACGCCGACGGTAACTATCCACTGTTTGATCTTTTACCCTTTCTTCCGGATTCGACGCGCAGCGCGCGCGTATCAACAGGGAGTTCGCTTGATATGAGTGAGCGAGACGTTAGCAACCTACGGCGCTTAGATATTGCAGCAAAGGAAATGGAGTTGGCTGCCATTGCTCAAGTGGCTTTTGAACTCGGTGGCCAAGCGGCTGGTTTAAAAGTGATCGCCAATGCTGCCGGCGATCAAGCGCACGGTGAATTTACTGAAAACCTTAATGATGTGTCACAAGGTTTGGCGTTGTCGTTAAAACATCTCATAACCAAGGAGTGACAACTATCTGTTGTTCCCTACTAATTTTCTTTGGGCTGGGCGGCCACTCAGCTAGCAAACTAAGTGGTTAGTTACTCTGGCCAAACGAGGCCGAACGAAAGTGAATAGCCTGCATCAAGTGCTTCAACTCAATCTGCTCGCTCTCGTGAAAATCCGCAATGGTCAACGCTAGACGGTGGACTCTATCCCATGCGCGCATAGACCACCCCCGCTGCTCACAAACCTTTGCTAGCTGCTGCTTGAGTGTCAGTGTTAACGGAGCGTATTCTGGGAGTTGGGCCGAATTCAAATCACTATTATAACAACCCTGTCGGTTGAGTTGCCGAGCGCGTGCTATCGCCACCCTGTTACGGACTTCCTCTGTTGAGGGCTGTGCGCTGTTTTCACCGTTAATCCACTGACTCATGGCGACCGGTTTCAATTCAATCAACAGATCAAATCTATCTAGCAGCGGCCCGCTTAGCCTGCTTTGGTATCGATCTACCTGTGCCTTTGAGCATCTACAGGATGAAGTGCCAAAATACCCGCAGGGGCAGGGGTTAGTGGCGCCAATAAGCTGGAAGTTGGCGGGGAAGTTAACTCGGCTACCTGAACGTGAAATCTGAATTTGACGATTCTCAAGTGGCTCCCGAAGGTGATCGAGAATATGGCGAGGGAACTCGGCCAGTTCATCGAGGAAAAGTACGCCACCGTGAGCAAAGGTGATTTCACCGGGTTGAGGAGGGTTTCCTCCACCAATCAATGCGGCCGCAGAAGCAGAGTGATGAGGTGCCCGATACGGGCGTATACCAAAGGGGTGAGTCTTAGCTACCGCAGAGTAAACGGACTGAATCTCCAGTGATTCGGCCAGTGTACACTCCGGTAGAAGAGGCGCTAAGCGCTTCGCCAACATCGACTTTCCGGCGCCAGGAATGCCGTGAAAGAGTAGGTGATGTCTACCGGCTGCCGCCAGCGTTAAGGCATATTTGGCGTCACGTTGACCGATTACATCTCGCAGGTCTGGTTGGTCCTCAGTGTATTCATTCACCGCTTCCGGGCAGGGAGTTAGCGGTTGCTGAAGGGCTATCTGATCACAAAGTGATCTGAGTGAGCTAGCGTGGAAAACTTCATTGGCGGAAAGTGAAGCAGGCTCATGCGCCTGACTAGGGCAGACCAGTGTTCTGCCACAGGATCTGGCTGCTATGGCGGCGGCAAGAGTTCCATTGACCACTCGCAAGCTGCCATCGAGTGCAAGCTCTCCCAAATATTCTCGGTTGCCAATTGCGTGAGGAGGGAGTTGTTGGCTGGCCGCGAGAATCCCAAGCGCAATGGCTAGGTCGTAACGTCCACCCTGCTTGGGGAGATCGGCTGGCGCTAGATTGACGGTGATCCGCTTAACGGGGAATTCAAAGCCACTATTCTTGAGTGCGCTGCGAACCCGTTCTCGCGATTCCTTAACGGCCATCTCCGGGAGGCCGACCAGACAAAAATTGGGTAGGCCATTGGTGAGGTGAACTTCGACACTCACCGATTCAGCTGTTATCCCACGCATCGCGCGAGTGAAGACTGTTGCTACGGCCATCGCACCTTCCTTGGTAATTGGCATAACAGGTGTTGATTATCAATTTGGCCTATCCGGCCATTTGATAATAAAGGTCTAGCGCTTCTCGAGCGCTTCGAACTGACGCTCTAGTTGTTGGAGGCGCTCACGTGTGCGCAGTAGCACCGCCTGTTGAGCGTCGAACTCCTCCCTGCTTACTACGTCCATTTTTCGTAACTGAGACTGAAGAAGTGACTTAACGTGCGCTTCAGTATCGTCGATGGCGCTGCTGTTAAAGATTTCTGTAAGTTGGCTGGTAATAGCTGTGAAGTTTAGCTTTTCCATAATGGCTCTCCTAGTTACCGCCACTTTAGCAAATCTTAGCCTCGATGGCAGCTCAGCTTAGAGGTAGTTTTATCCAAAAGTAGGGTGTGGCAGGTCGATTCCATGGTGTCCATTGTGGTGCAGTTATTCCAAATTGGTGCTCAAGTGCGAGCTTTGAGCATTGATATCGAAAGGAAAATTTACGGTCGTTAACTATGTTAAGCCCTCAAAACAGTGCTTTGCGGAAAGTTGGCACGGATTCTGCTTTGCAATCATTGAGTGGACAAGGAAGTGCGCTCGAGCGAGCCAAAGTAGCTCGTAGAAAAAACTTAAACGCATAGGGTAAAGGTCGAACAAAGATTCGACCAAATGAATAAACATCTTCAGGGAGAGTAAACATGTTTTCAAAAAAAGCGTCGGTCATCGCATTTACAGCAGCACTATTAGGTTCAGTATCCGTTAGTACTCAAGCCGAGGAAAGCGCAATTAGCGGCTCAGCGGGTCTATCAAGCGCCTATTTGCTTCGTGGTTTAGATCTTGATTCACCTCAGTTCTGGGGACAGGTTGATTACACCGCGGGCGGTTTTTCAACTTCTGTATGGATCAGTAGCTTAGCGTCAACGAGTTATGAGCTGAATCTGGTACCGAATTACAACTTTGCTATCTCCGAGAATGTTTCCATTGATGTGGGTGCCATTCTCTACAAGTACGAAGATACTGACTTCGGCGATTATGTGGATTTAACTGCCGGTGTAGGCTTCGGTAACTTCTACGTAGGTTACATGCATACAATTGGTTCGGACTACGAAGATATCGATTGGGATTACCTAACCTTTTCGGGAGAGTTTGGCGCTTTCTCTGCGCTAGTCGGTTATGACGCTTGGGATGACGGCATGGACGATGGTAGCTATGTTCACCTTGATCTTAGCTATGCAGTGACCGATGAGTTGTCTTTCACCGTTTCGAAAATTCTAACCACCGATGGTAGTTATGGTGACAGCATTGAGACGAACTACTCTGACGATGTTCAGTTCCTAGTAGGTTACAGCTTGCCTATTGGCAACTAATACAAGAGTGAAATTAGTGGGTACTCCGGTGCCCGCAGAGAGGGAGAAAACTATGAAGTTAGTTACTGCAATTATTAAACCCTTCAAGCTGGACGATGTCCGAGAAAGCTTGTCTGAAATTGGTGTTAACGGCATCACAGTGACCGAGGTTAAGGGGTTCGGTCGTCAAAAGGGACATACCGAGCTGTATCGCGGCGCCGAGTATGTTGTTGATTTCTTGCCGAAGGTGAAAATTGAGATTGCGGTGCCTAATGAATTGGTGGATACAACCACTGAAGCCGTGGTTCAAGCGGCCGCTACGGGCAAGATCGGCGATGGCAAAATTTTTGTCAGTGAACTAGAAGAAGTTATCCGCATTCGTACCGGTGAGACCGGCAACGAAGCAGTTTAAGCTAATTTAATAACGAACCATTGGAGGCTCGTAATGAACGAGATCTATGAAATCCAATATGCATTGGATACCTTTTATTTTCTAGTGTGTGGTGCATTAGTAATGTGGATGGCAGCTGGCTTCGCTATGTTAGAAGCTGGTCTAGTTCGCTCAAAGAACACCACTGAGATTCTTACCAAAAACGTGGCGCTATTCGCTATTTCCTGCACCATGTACCTGATCTGCGGTTACGCCATTATGTATGATGGTGGCTTGTTCCTATCTGGAATCGAAGCATTTAGCCAAGAGGAAGTCCTTGCTGCTTCAGCTGAAGAAGGTTTTGCTGGATCGTCGGTTTATTCAGCGGCTTCGGATTTCTTTTTCCAGGTAGTATTTGTTGCCACAGCGATGAGTATTGTTTCGGGTGCAGTAGCTGAGCGTATGAAACTTTGGGCTTTCCTAGCTTTCACGGTAGTGATGACGGGTGTTATTTACCCGCTTGAAGGTAGCTGGACTTGGGGTGGTCAGGATGTATTTGGGCTATTCAGCCTGGGTGATGACTTTGGCTTCTCTGACTTTGCTGGCTCGGGTATCGTTCACATGGCCGGTGCAGCAGCTGCACTAGCAGGTGTACTCCTTCTAGGTGCTCGTAAGGGTAAGTATGGTTCGAATGGCCAAGTAAACGCTATCCCAGGCGCGAACCTTCCGTTAGCGACTTTGGGTACCTTCATCCTATGGATGGGTTGGTTCGGCTTCAACGGTGGTTCAGTACTTAAGCTGGGTGATGCTTCAAGCGCACATAGCGTAGCGATGGTCTTTTTGAACACTAACGCAGCCGCGGCTGGCGGTTTGGTCGCAGCGCTAGTACTTGCACGACTAATGTTCGGCAAGGCTGATTTAACCATGGCACTGAACGGCGCACTAGCTGGATTGGTTGCCATCACCGCAGAGCCTTCAACACCAACCGCGCTCCAAGCAACGCTATTTGGCGCTGCAGGTGGTGTGCTAGTTGTCCTTTCAATCTTAGGGTTGGAGAAACTGAAAATTGATGACCCGGTAGGTGCTATCTCGGTTCACGGAACAGTAGGCCTACTTGGTTTGCTATTAGTGCCAATCACTAACGATGGCGCTACGTTCTTCGGACAAATAGTGGGTGCCGCAACAATCTTCGCTTGGGTGTTTACAGCAAGTCTCGTCGTGTGGATGCTCATCAAAGTGATTTTCGGTATTCGTGTAACGGAAGAAGAAGAGTTTAGCGGTGTGGACATCGCAGAATGTGGTATGGAGGCATACCCAGAGTTCACAACGAAATAAGTTTGACACGTCCCAGTGTGTTGGCGCTCATTTGAGCGCCTTTTTTTTATCGAAAATAAATCAAGTATTCTTTCGGTTAAATGGTGGATTTGTGATCACATTAACAGTTAGAATCAGTCCTAATAATAACTTCTGCTGTTTGTTGTAATAGGAAATTTTATGCGCTTCAAAGTAAAACTCGGAGGAATTGCCTTCTTAGCTCTAGCATCTTCGTTATCGACAGCGGAAACTCTGCGAGTCTACAACTGGTCAGATTACGTTGCCGAAGACACCATTGCTCAATTCGAAGCCAAAACTGGTGTGACCGTCGTTTACGAAGAGTATGAATCAAATGAGCGCCTTGATAGGGAGCTACGTACCGCTTCAGAGGCGTGGGATGTCGTTTTTCCTTCCGATAACTTCTTTGTATCACAGCTTCGCGACGGGCTCTTCACGCCACTTAAAAAGCGCAATATTCCGCACTATTATACTAATTTAGATCGCGGCTTTTTGGCGAGGATGCAAACTGATATTGACCCAGGTAACCGCTTTGGCCTGCCCTACCTTTGGGGTACCACGGGTATTGCTGTCGATAGAGCAAAAGTGGCCCAGGTTATGGGGCCAGACTTTAGTTTTACCAGTTGGGGACAGTTATTTGATCCGGTGAACCTGCGCAAGCTGCAACGCTGCGGAGTGAACTTTTTGGACTCACCTGACGAGATGTTGCCGCTAGCTTTGTTAGCGCTAGAGAAATCACCTAATTCAGACTCAACGGCTGATATTCAAGAGGCGATAAACCTCGTCAAACGTGCGTCGAGCTATGTTCAATTCTCTATGGAGGATTTTGAGGACGGGTTAACCTCCGGTGAGACCTGTGTGACGGTAGCTTGGAATGGCGATGTTATTGCAGCGTTTGCAGAAGTTGATAATGGTGATAACTACGAGTATGTCATTCCAGACGAAGGTAGCATCCTCTGGATTGATATGGTTGGAATTCCAGCTAATGCTGCTAACCCAGAGCGCGCCCATGAATTCATTAACTTCCTGTTAGATGCTGAAGTGAATGCGGCGATTGTGAATGAGATTGCCTACCCTTCTGCGGTGAGGGCTGCTGAACAGTTCGTTGATCCTGAGGTGCAGACTAATGAAGGCATCTATCCAACGGATTCGGTTCGATCGCGCCTGATTATTCCAGCTGCCGATAGTGATGAAATCCTCGAATTGAAGCTTCGCGGCTGGCTATCTATCCGCGGTGCGGATTGGACTGCGGAATAAAAAATATTAGGCTTGGACTACTAGCAAGTAGTTCAAGCCCTAACCATTTTGAAACGGCTAATTCAGCTTTTATATTCCCACTCTAATTCTGTGCATAAAATAACCAAAATTCTGCATTGAATCATATTTTCATTGATCTATAAGCTTTTTAATTGCGTAATCAATAAGCTGCTGCTTAAAAGTAGTACTTATAATGGATTCATTCGAATAGCTCATAAGCTGTCAGAATCCTAATAGTTTATTACTTGTAATTAGAAGGGATCTATACATGAAGATTAAGGACATTTTAACGCCAAGCCTATTAGCGTTAGCGATATCACCATTCGCGGTTGCCCAGGAAACGTTTGACTACTCTGAACTTAAACTAATCACTGATGATTGTGGCGGGGCGGGTTGTTTTGATCGCCGTAACTTGACCGCTGATCAAGTTCAACTGGTGTTGGATAGCGCCCAGGCTCAGGCAAGAAAGAGTTTAAATAGCTCCGGTAATCAAGATGGTTCGGCCGCGAATGGTCAGGGACTGGCTATCGGTAGTGGTAACAATGATACACAAGTTGTCTACCTTGACTTTGAAAATAGTTCGCCATTCTTCTGGGCTGTCATATTTGGCGGTCAGTTGGCGCAATTTCCAAGTTACGAATTTTCCGCAACTGAGCGTGATGAAATCCAACGCCGACTAGAGGCGGATTATTCAGGCTTCGATATTAGTTTTACGCAATCGGTCCCTGAAGAAGGGGAGTTTTCGACACTGAACTTCGAATGCGAAGATCAAATTTGTATCGATTTCACTAGCGGAATTCTATTTGGCCGGGCTCAGGGAATTGATATCGGTAACCAGGTTCGCAACGACTCGGCCTTTGTTGACGCCAACCTTTGGTCTGTATTCGCTCAGCTTGACCCATCAGGTAGTTTCCTAACCTCATTATCGGGTATTCCGGTTGAGAACGGTGACGTTGCAGCAGCGCTGTCAACGGCGACCGTTAACCAAGCTTCAAATACAGCGGCTCACGAATTGGGACACAATCTTGGACTGCGTCATCATGACTCGTTTGGCTCGCCAGGTACCGGCATACCTACTACGGGCGTTCCATCTCCCTTTGACTTCTTCCCCGTTTTTGACGGGCTCGCTGAAGGTGATGAGGCGCAGCTTCATATGATGGCGTCAGGAGCCAGCGTTGGTATTGGACTATCGGACAGTACTTTGAGAGATCGTTTCTTCTCAGAACGTTCAGTAATTAAGTTGGCGGCGGGCGAGAGGCCTCGCTTAGTTTCCGAGGCGTCGGTGACGGGTCGAAATAAACTCGTTCATCTTCGCAAAGTTGTTGCGCCTAATACCCTAGTTGAGGGCGAGAATGCAGGGGGTAAGCTAGATATCCGTGAGGCACTTATCCGCGGTCAAATTAGTCAGTCTGGTGAGGTTGATAACTATCGTTTCCGAGGTAAAGGTGGATCGTTTGTTAGCGCCGAATTCAATGGCTTTGATGTTCCTGTTGGTGAGCCGGTTATCGGAGCGGTGTCTCTCTATCGCGAGTTGGGAGATGGTTCTAGCGAGTTGGTTGCTGAAAACTTCCAAAACTTCGAAGGTTTTGATGCGTTATTAATTGATGCAGAGCTTCCTGTTGATGGAATCTATCGCCTTGAAGTCAGTGCGCCAAACCTACTGAGTTTTGGCTATGATGCAGCGGGTAATCTGCAGCTCTTCCCGCTGGATGAGACTGGTAACGGTGCCCTACGAACAGGTGATTATAACTTAAGCTTGTATCAAGTTGATGGCAAGCCAGGTCAAGGAGTGAGTTCAGTTCCTGGAAGCTAGGACTTGAACGCTATTCTATTTTGCTTAAGGGCGGCTCACTGAGTCGCCCTTTTTGTTTGTCTATCTCGCGATGGAGGGTATTTTTTTGCTGGAGCTAAAAAACTACTGTGCTCGGTTCGCTTTGACGAGCTGTGAGCGATTCATCTTATTTAGGTGGCCTTCTTACTAACGTTTTAATTCCCCCATGGCACTAGAAGAATTTTAATGTGTCGTCCGTTTATGGCAAAAGTAACGATACCCTTGCTACCCTTGCTCGCTCAGTTATCCTGCCCATCATAGATGATGTTTTTAGAGGATTTCGCATGACCATCGCCCAGCAGGTTCTGGCTGTCAATGATGACCTACCCATTCGTACCGATGCCCCAGTTCACTCGGGTAAAGTTCGCTCAGTTTACTGGCTGACGGAAGCTGATAGTGCTCGCCTGATTCGTGAGCGAGGCTACGATGTGCCGGTTGATACACCGTTAGCGATCATGGTGATTAGTGATAGGCTCTCGGCTTTTGATTGTATATGGCAGGGTGAGGGTGGACTTGCGGGAGTTCCAGGTAAGGGCGCTGCCCTAAACGCGATCTCACACCATTGGTTTGAGCTATTTAAGGAAAATGGATTGGCTCATAGTCATATCCTTGAGGTGCCCCATCCACTGGTTTGGATTGTTCGCAAAGCGAAGCCGGTTAAAATCGAAGCCATTGCCAGGAATTACATTACCGGCTCAATGTGGCGAGCTTACAGTAATGGCGAGCGCAACTTTTGCGGCATTGAACTGCCTGAAGGTTTAGAGAAAGATCAAAAGCTTCCTGAACTCCTCATTACGCCTTCCACAAAGGGTATTCTAAGGGGGATCCCTGGTGTCCCTGAAGCTGACGACGTGAATATCAGTCGGGCTGACATTGTGGCTAACCATGAAGCATTTAATTTCCTGTCTGTCGATGACATCAGCACCTATGAACGCTGCTTGAGCGAGGGCTTTAGATTGATCGAAAGTGCTCTCGCGGAGGCGGGTCAAATCTTCGTCGACACGAAGTTTGAGTTTGGCTATGTGACGAACAGCAACGGTGAGCAAGAGCTGATTTATATGGATGAAGTGGGTACGCCTGATTCATCGCGGATGTGGGATATTAACGCTCATGCTAACGGAAAAATCATTGAAAATTCAAAGGAAGGTTTCCGACAGCGTCTGCTCAATCACTTTCCTGATGCTGATATTCTTTTGAATAAAGAGCGTATGGATGAGCGCGAGAAACTGGCAGCGGAGAACGAGCTTCCGACGAATTTTCTCCTGGATGTTTCAACTACTTATGTCACGACAGTTGAACGGATTATCGGTCGAAAATTGAACCTCTCGACAAACCCTAGGGCCGAAATCATTGACATTTTGGCTGCCGATTTCGGGCTGATTGAGTCATAGCGTCACGTCACTCGTGTTGCCATCGATGCGGTAAGCGTTTTATGGCTTAATCGGCTTTCAGTTCCCTTCACTATCAACTTCAGCGTCTACTATCCCCCTAGAGAAGGGGGATAGCACCGCGCTTTGTCTTTGCTACACTCCAGAGTAATTAAACGCTTACGGAGAGGCGAATAATGCGATTATTAATAGCCGGTATTTCTTTACTAGGCATGCTTAGCGCATGTGATACCACTCAACCTGAGCCGCGAGAGAGTGATGTTCCTTTGACTGACTCAGCTCACGCCAAGGCGCCGCAATCTGACTTTACTGCTCCTCCTGATTGGGCGCTAGACGCGATTTGGTATCAAATATTCGTGGAGCGTTTCTATAACGGAAATACTGAAAATGATCCTCGCCTCGCGGATATTCAGGGTGCCTATCCAGGCACTGCTCCCGCAGATTGGCATATAACGCCGTGGACACAGGATTGGTATCAGCTAGACGATTACGCCACCGGCAGTGACCTAGGTCAGGATTTCTATGGAAATGAAATCACCAGTTTTAATCAAAAGTCTGCTTGGCGACGTTATGGCGGTGATCTGGAGGGTGTCCGACAAAAGCTAGACTACATCCAATCCCTTGGCGTTAACGCGATCTATTTTAACCCTCTCAACGATGCACCATCGCTGCATAAATACGATGCCGCTAGTTGGCATCACATTGACCGCAACTTCGGACCTAACCCCAGCGCAGACGTTACAATGATGCAGGAAGAGGATCCCCTGAACAGTGACAATTGGATCTGGACCAATGCGGATAGAGATTTTGTGGAGTTAGTGGATGAATTTCATCAACGAGATATCCGCGTGATTATGGATTTTTCTTGGAATCATACGGGAATCAACTTCTGGGCTTGGCAGGACGTGCTGCAGAAGCAAGCCAGCTCCGAGTTCGCGGAGTGGTACTGGGTAAAACAGTTCGATGACCCAGACACTGAAGCGTCGGAATTTGAATATCGAGGTTGGTTAGGCGTTCACTCATTGCCCGAAATTCGTGAAACTGAATACGCCGATCACAGTGACCGTACCTTCGCCTTTGAGGGGAATATCTATAGTGAGCAAGCAAAGGAGCACATCTTTGCCGTGGCCAGTCGTTGGCTTGATCCTAACGGCGATGGAGACCCAAGCGATGGGGTAGATGGGTTTCGCTTAGATGTAGCAGCAGAACTACCGCTGGGCTTCTGGCGGGAGTTTAGGGCGCATGTCCGCAGTATCAACCCAGAAGCCTATTTGATTGGGGAAGTTTGGTGGGAGAAATTTCCTCACGAACTATTAGATCCAGCACCTTATCTAGAAGGCGATATGTTTGATGCGCATATGAATTATCGCTGGTATCGGATTGCTCGTCACTTAATAGCAAACGCTCCTGATGAGCTCGCTATTTCGTCGGCGGTAGATCGCTTGGAGGATATCAAGCAGGGTCTTTCCCCGGAGCAGCTGATGAGCTTTATGAATATGAGCGCCAGCCACGATTCACCTAGGCTCTCAACCTCTTTGTATAACGATAATCTTTATAAGCTAGACGCCTCTCCGGCGCCCGATAGGGACTATCGGATAGAGCGGCCGAGTAGCGATGCCTTTAATGATGTCCGCCTGCTCATTACGCATCAGTTTAGTTACATCGGTGCTCCGCAAATCTGGGCGGGCGACGAGATGGGGATGTGGGGTGCAGATGATCCGCATACTCGAAAGCCCTTAATCTGGCCAGAGTTTGAATTTGATACGGAGGTTAGCCATCCGTTTGGCGCTTCCCGACCGCATGATGAAGTTCGTTTCGATGAATCATTACATCGCTATTACCAGCAACTTTCAGCACTACGTAATCAGCGACCTGAATTAAGGCGAGGCGAAGTTGAACACGTGTTGGTTGACGACGACGCCCGGACTTGGGGCTATCGACGTTGGATTCCTGGAACGATGCAAGACAGCTATGCCGTATTTAATCTTGCTGATGAGTCAAGGCGGGTTGAGTTGCCGCTTGCTACTGAGGCCTTGGATTACCAGAATGCCCTATCTGGCGGCACGGTTGAGCGACGGGATAATGTCCTGGTCTTAACGCTCTCACCGAGATCCTCGACGATTATCTTATCGAAGGCTCGCTAATGTGGTGACGAAAAAAAACCTCGTCAAAGACGAGGTTTTTTAAAGGTGGTGCCCAGAGGCGGAATCGAACCACCGACACGCGGATTTTCAATCCGCTGCTCTACCGACTGAGCTATCTGGGC